>NZ_JBTUJH010000044.1:0-31920 GCF_058343375.1 Alterinioella sp. | reverse complement strand
CACCCCCCTTGCGCGGTGGGGGGGGGTGTTGCTCCGCGTTTTTTGCGGGGGGGGCGTCTGCCTCCCAACCCCCCCCGGTTGGGGGGCCAGCCCCCCAAGCCCCCCGAGGTATTTGGGCCAAGATGGAAGGGTCAGGGGCTGCGTTTGCCGTAGTAGAGGCCGACGACATGTTCGGCTTCGGCAAAGAACAGCCAGCGTGAGGCGATAATGCCACTGAGATGGCTGAGAATGGCGATCGCGCCCAATAGGTGACCCGCGCCGGGGATGATCAACAGAAGAACCGGCAGGCCGTAGCCAAGGATCAGCGCGATCAGGCGCAGTTTGCGGGAATGGTTGCGGCCCACCACATGGACCATTTCGCGCAGCAGGTAGTTGGTGCCTGTGTGCGGCGGCTCGAAGGCGCGGACCTGGCCGGGTGTGCCCAGGCCGGTGGCGCTGGCCAGGCTGCTGCCGGAGCGGGCAAGCGCCGTATCGCCGACCTGCCAATGCGCCACCTGCACCGCAGCGGCGAGCGCCAGAAGTGCTGCGGCGGCGATCATCTGCCCGGTCAGCAGCGCACCGCCCGCCAGCGACAGCGACACCAGATGGGCCGATGTCAGCCAATGGTTCCAGCGCGGCACCGTTTTGAGCTGTGCGTAGATCATCGAGGTGGCGTAGACCGTCGCCAGGCTGAGCCCTGCGCCGATCCAGCCGAGCGGGCGCGGAAGGCTGTCGAGGAACACGGCCGAAAAGGCGAAGACCGCCATCACAAGCAGCGCCAGAACCGCCAGGCAGCCTTCGCGGCTGAGCCAACTGGTGCGCCATTGCGTGAAGGCCCGGAGCGCGCGCTGCGGATTGCCGAGGTGAAAGGTGGAAGCCAGAAGCCCGCCAACCGCCGCCGCATAGGCGATGGCATAAAGGGCGAACGCCACCCATCCGGTGACGGCGGGCAGGCCCAGGCCCAGAAAGACCAGCATGCCGAAGCCAAGCCCGGAAAAGACGGTGAAGATGATGACGGAAGGGGCGGGATGCATCAGGTTTCCTTGGTCTTGGCGGGGGGCGCGCCGCCCGGCATTTTCGCAAGCGCGCCGTCGAGCCATCCGAGAAAGCCTTTCGGGCCATCGGTCACTGGCTCGAGATAAGGCGCGAGGATATCGAAATTGCTGGGAACATCCTGTTTGGGCCGGGGCGGCAGGTATTGGTTGACCGGTTTTGTGCCCTGTTCCGGCATCAGATCCATGCCGCCGCGTTCACGCACCAACAGGCTGACGGCGCTGTCGGGATCGGCGAAATCGCCGAAATGGCGGGCCCCGGCCGGGCAGGTGCGCACGCAGGCCGGTTCGCGGTCGGCCTCGGGCAGGTTTTCATTATAGATCCGGTCGACGCAAAGGGTGCATTTCTTCATCACCCCTTCCAGTGCATCCAGTTCGCGGGCCCCATAGGGGCAGGCCCAGGCACAAAGGCCACATCCGATGCAGGCATCCTCATTGACCAGCACGATGCCATCCTCAGCCCGTTTATAGCTGGCCCCGGTGGGGCAGACCGTGACGCAGGGCGCATCTTCGCAATGCAGGCAGGATTTGGGAAAATGCACCAGTTGGGCGGGGCCTTCCGCAGGCGTCACCTCATAGCTGTGCACCCGGTTCAGGAAGGTGCCTGACGGGTTGGCCCCGTAGGGGTCCTGATCCGATAGCGGCGCGCCATAGTTTTCGGTGTTCCAGCCTTTGCACGATATCACGCAGGCATGACAGCCGACACAGGTGTCGAGGTCGATCACCAGGCCGAGCTTTTTCTTGGTGGATGGCGGAAGGGCAGTCATCGGGAGGTCTCCGGTTCGCCGCGAAGCGCCAACAGGGCGGCGGCACTCAGCAGGCCAAGGCCCGAAACGATGCCCGTCCAGCGCGCAAAGCCGGAGCCAAGCAAGGTAAACAGGCGCGCCGCACTGGCCCCCATCAGGATCAGGATCGCGCCGTCAATCACCAGATAGGTGAGGCCAAGAATGGCAACTTGCGGCGCAATGGCGATGGCGGGATCAATGAATTGCGGAAACAACGCGGCAAAGAACACCACCGCATAGGGGTTGGCGGCGGATGTGATGAAACCTTGCCGGAAGAGCGCAGCCCGTCTGGGCGCTGTTGGCGTGCCGGTTGCCGCGCGCGCGGTCAGGATCATCCGCAGGCCGAGATAGACCAGATAGACGATACCGGCCCATTTTACGGCCGTGAAGAACCCGGCTGAAAGCGCCACAAGCCCCACCAGCCCGAACCCCGCAATCAGGATCTGGATCGCATTGGCCGAAAGATCGCCCGCCATGATCGGGGTTGCGCGGCGCAGACCATGCTGCATGGAACCGGCCATGAACAGGATCTGGCTAGGCCCCGGCGGATGGGCAAAAAACACCAGCACCGTGGCAAGATAAAGCAGATAGGTTTCAAGCGTCATTTGCCCACCTTCCATGCCAGTTTATCGGGCCCCTGCCCGACCGGCGATTTGATCGGCGGGAAGGACGGCTGCGCCTCGGCGGGCACGGCCACTTTTTCAATCCTGACCCGCAGGTCGAACCAGGCTGCCTGCCCGGTGATCGGGTCCGAATTGGCCCATCGCATGCCATCGCCCCTGGCGGGCAGAAGCTCATGGATCAGATGATTGAGCAAAAACCCTTCAGTGGCCTCGGGCGCGGCTTCATCCAGCGCCCAGGCCCCCTTGCGTTTGCCAATCGCGTTCCAGGTCCAGACCGTGTTTTCATTCAGCGCCGCCATCAGCGCCACCGGCACCGTGATCTGGCCGTGCATTGATGTGACCTGCGCCCAATCGCCATCACGAAACCCTTTTGCCTCCCAGATCTTTGTCGGCAGATACAAAGGGTTGTGGCCATGCAATTGCCGCAGCCAGGCGTTTTGCGAGCCCCAGGAATGATACATCGCCATCGGGCGCTGCGTCAGAGCGTGAATCGGGTATTCCGCAGGGTCGGCAAAGCCATCTTCCAGCGGCGGATACCAAATTGGCAGCGGGTCCATCGTGGTCTTGATCCGCTCGCGCAGATGCTCGGGCGGCTGGCGCTCGCCATGGCCCTCGGCGGCCAATTGAAACTTGCGCATCGGTTCGACATAGAGGTTGAACAGATAGGGCTGCGGGCTGTCATAGATGCCCATCTTGACCGCCCAATCCTGATAGGCCTTGTTCCAGGGCTTATAAAACGCGGCTTCGGCAGGAATGTGTTCGACAAAGAAGCCGCCATTTTCAATATAGCGCTCCATCTGATCGGGGTTCACCTCGCCGCGGCCCACCTTGTCGCCATCCGGCCCCCGGAACCCCATCAAAGGGCCGATGCCGGGTTTGCGTTCGTGATTGACGATGTAATCGGCGTAATCGGCCCATTTCTGGCTGCCGTCTTCGGTGATGAAAGCGGGCAGGCCCAGCCGCGCGCCCAGATCACACAGCACCGATTGGAAGCCGCGCACATCGCGGTCCGGTTCCACCACCGGCCAGCGGATGGCATCGGCGGCGGCATCGGCCTCGCAGATCGGGCGATCCAGCATGCTGATGCAATCATGGCGCTCAAGATAGGTGGTGTCAGGGAAAATCAGGTCGGCATAGGCCACCATTTCGGAACTGTAGGCGTCGGAATAGATGATATGCGGGATCACGTAATCGCCGTTGTCATCCGTGTCGGTCAGCATCTGCATGACGCCGGTGGTGTTCATCGACGAATTCCACGCCATATTCGCCATATACATGAACAGCGTGTCGATCTTGTAGGGATCACCGGCATGGGCGTTCGAGATCACCATATGCATCAGCCCATGGGCCGACATCGGGTTTTCCCAGGTAAAGGCCTTGTCGATCCGGGCCGGGCTGCCATCGGGTTTCAGGACCAGATCTTCGGGGCCATGCACAAAGCCCAGATGCGGCCCGTCCAGCGGCGCGCCGGCGGTGACCTTGCTATGCGGTTTCGGGTGCGCTTCGGGCGGCTTGGGATAGGGCGGCTTGAAGCGGAAACCGCCGGGCACCTCGACGCTGCCCAGAATGATCTGCAGCACATGCAGCGCGCGGGCCGTCTGGAACCCATTGGAATGGGCCGAAATGCCGCGCATGGCGTGAAAGCTGACCGGGCGGCCAACCATTGTCTCGTGCCTCTCGCCGCGAAAATCGGTCCAGGGCTGATCAATCTCAAAGGCCTCGTCAAAGGCCACGCGCGCCAGCTCGCCCGCGATATGGCGGATCCGTTCGGCAGAGATCCCGACCCGGTCGGCCACCGCCTCCGGGGCGTAATCATCAGACAGGTAGCGATCCGCCATATGCTGAAACACCGGGCGATGCGTGATGCCCGCCTGGCGCAGCTTGCCGGCCAGATCGGGTTTTACGCCCGCGGCGTCAAATGCGGTGGGTTTGCCGGTGACCCGGTCCATGACCAGCATCTTGCCGCCCGCGTCGCGCATCAACAGACCGAACTCCGGCGATTTCGGGTCGCCATTGATCAATACCGGCGCGTTGGTGAACCGGCCAAGATAATCCAGATCGACCCGCCCCGCTTTCATCAGGCAATGGACCAGCGCCAGAATGAACAACCCATCGGTGCCCGGCGTGATCCCGACCCATTCATCGGCAATCGCGTTATAGCCCGACCGGATCGGATTGACCCCGATCACCTTGGCCCCGCGCGCCTTGAGCTTGCTCAGGCCGATCTTGATCGGGTTGCTGTCATGGTCCTCGGCCACACCAAAGATCATGAACAGCTTGGAGCGGTCCCAATCCGGTTGGCCAAACTCCCAGAATGCGCCGCCCATCGTATAGATGCCGGCGGTGGCCATATTGACGGAACAAAATCCGCCATGCGCCGCATAGTTCGGCGTGCCAAACCCCTGCGCCCAAAAAGACGTGAAGCTTTGCGACTGGTCGCGGCCGGTAAAAAAGGCCAGCTTTTCAGGCGCTTCATCGCGGATCGGTTGCAGCCAGGATACCGCAAGCTCCAGCGCCTCATCCCAGCTTATTTCTTCAAATTCACCCGATCCGCGCGGACCCACCCGTTTCAAAGGGGCCCGCAGCCGCGATGGCGCGTTGACCTGCATGATGCCCGCGCTGCCCTTGGCGCACAGCACGCCCTTGTTGACCTGATGGTCGCGGTTGCCTTCGATATAGGCAACCTTGCCGTCCTTCATATGCACATTGATGCCACAGCGGCAGGCACACATGTAACAGGTAGTCTTGCGAATTTCGTCCGATACCTGCGGTGACAGATCGACCGAAGGCTGCGAATAGGCCATGCAAGGCTCCTTGAAAATTCTGTGTTTGCCCATGTGCTGCGCAGAGGGTCGCAAGCGCTGCATCGGAAATCAACCAATTATCCGCCTGCCAATTCTTACCCGGGGGTAACATCGCTTGACCCCGGACGCTAAGGCCAGTTTGCTGAAACGACCCATACCAGACGAAAGCGCGCCATGCCCCTGCCGTTCCTCAGACCGCTTGTTCTTGGGGCTGCGATTGTTCTGGCGGCCTGCCAACCCACGGCGCGCGACAGCGCAGCGCTGGCCTGCATTCGGGCAGATGGCCCGGCCACAACCAGCCGCACGGTGTTTCAACCCGGCACCGTGACGGTGGCGGCCGTGGGCGATGTGCTGATGCATGTTCTGTTGCAGCAGGATGCGGCCAACAGCCCGCGCGGCTATGCGGGCCAGTTCGTTCACGCCGCCCCCTATCTGCGCATGGCCGATATCGCGGTGGCCAATCTGGAAGGCCCCGCCGCGCGCAATGTGGCCCCGGGCGGGCAGGACGCGCCCGCGCCAGCCACCATCTTTGACGATGAGATTTATTCCGGCTTTCCGACCTTCAACTATCACCCCTCGCTGGTCACCGCGCTGGGCAATTCCGGCATCGACCTGTTGCAGACCGCCAATAATCACGCGCTGGACCGGGGGCCATTGGGCGTGGACCGCACCTTGCAGGCGATTGACGCTGCGGGCCTGGCCACAACCGGCACCCGGCCGCGCAGCGATCCGACCCGCCCCTGGCAGGGCGTGATAACGGCAGAGGGTCGGCGCGTCGCCTTTCTGGCCTGTTCGTTCTCGACCAATGGCATTGCCGATCCAAACAGGCAGGTTCTGGGCTGCTACCGGGACGAATCGGCGGTTCTGGCGCAGATCCGCGCGCTGGCCGATGATCCCGCAATTGCTGCCGTGATCTTCCTGCCGCATTGGGGGGCCGAATATGTGGAAGCGCCGGGGTCTGAGCAACGCCGCCTTGGCCGCGCCGCGCTGGAGGCCGGGGCCGCCACCGTCATCGGCACCCACCCCCATGTGCTGCAGCCGATCGAGCCGTACCGGACCCGCGATGGCCGCGACGCTTTTATCGCCTATTCGCTTGGCAATTTCATCGCCTCGCAATGGCAGGTCGCACGGCGCAGTTCCGTTATCCTGTTCTTTGATCTGGTGCCCGATGGCGCGGGCGGGCTGACCGCCGAGATGCCCGTATGGCTGCCCACCCGCGTCATGCGCTACAGCTCGGGCCTTGTGGTCCAGCCCGCCGAACAGGCGGTGGACGGACAGCAAAGCCTTGCCCATGTCGCCCGCGTTCTGGGTGATGCGGGCCGTCTGAGCCTTGCCGATATCGCCCGGATACAGGGCCGGTCCATCTGCATATCCGGCTAATGCCTTAAATTCCCCTCAAAACCCGTGAAAAGCCAGGAAATGGCCTTGGCTCCACCTTCGGTCCGCCCCTGTGTCGCCGCAATCACACGCATGATTCCGGGCAAGGAGCTGTTTCGGAGACTAATGGAATGACAAGGTTTTTGCAGGATGAATGCGGTGCCGTCACCGTTGATTGGGTTGTGCTGACCAGCGGATTGGTTGGCCTTGGACTGGCAACAATGACGGTTGTCTCAAGCGGAGTGGAAACCACCAGCGGCAATGTCAGCGGCACCATGACAGGCTATGAGATATCATCGTCTTTCGGGCCACTGTCATCCATCGACAATTGGCTGGCGAACTATTCACCTGTCAATTCTGCCCTGCACGGCCCCTCCTGGGGCCCCGATGCGCAAGGCCGCAGCTGGGTCGAAAACACCTATGACAGCTGGAGCCAGCTCAGCGATCAGCAGATCCAGCATATGTATACGTCAAACTATGCCAGCGCCATTCTGGGCGATGCCACCCGCGCCGACTATATCGCGGTGCAGGAGCAAATCATGGCCGAGCGCGGCATCGCGATCCCGTCGGGCAACCTGACGGCCGCCGAGATTGCCGCGACTTTCTAAGCCATATTCGGACAGATCATGCTTAATGCCCGCCGCCATTGCCGGTGGCGGGTCTTTGGCGTTCTGTCAGGCCCCGTCTTGCTTCGGCCCGCTCGCCATGTCAGGCTGGCTGCCTGCAATCGCTGCACATCATTCAATGCCCCGGGGGCCGTCCATGTCCACATCTTCCACCGAAACGCGGTCCGGCGTGGCGCAGGTCACGGGCCTGCCGCAACTCAGCGATATCCGGAATCCCGGCACTGCGCTGGATCTCGACTGGGTGGCGTCGGTGCAGGCCAACACTTCGGCCATCGAACGCCGCGCCGCCAGCCTGCCGGGCCGGCGCAGCGTCAAGAAGGAGTATCAGGCCGCCTGGCTGGCCCGCGCCATTTCCTGTATCGACCTGACAACGCTGTCGGGCGATGACACGCCGGGCCGGGTGCGCCGCCTCTGCGCCAAGGCGGCCCAGCCCGCGCGTCAGGATATTCTGGACGCCATCGGCCTGCCCGATCTCACCACCGGCGCGGTCTGCGTCTATCACGAGATGATCCCGACGGCGGTCGCGGCATTGGCCGGCACCGGCATCCCCGTCGCGGCCGTATCCACCGGCTTTCCGGCGGGCCTGTCGCCCTACCATTTGCGGCTGCAAGAGATCGAGGCAAGCGTTTCCGCCGGGGCCGCCGAGATCGACATCGTGATATCGCGCCGCCATGTGCTGACCGGCAATTGGCAGGCGCTTTATGACGAGATGCGCGAATTTCGTGCCGCCTGCGGCGATGCCCATGTCAAGGCGATCCTGGCCACGGGCGAGTTGGGCACGCTGAGAAATGTCGCGCGCGCCTCGCTGATCTGCATGATGGCCGGGGCCGATTTCATCAAGACCTCCACCGGCAAGGAACCCATCAATGCCACCCTGCCCGTCAGCCTGGTGATGATCCGCGCCATCCGTGCCTATCACACCGCCACCGGCATCCGGGTCGGCTATAAGCCTGCGGGCGGTATTTCCAAGGCCAAGGATGCGCTGGTCTATCTCTCGATGATCAAGGAGGAATTGGGCGACCGCTGGCTGCGGCCCGACCTCTTCCGCTTCGGGGCTTCCTCGCTTCTGGGCGATATTGAGCGGCAGTTGGAACACCACCTGACCGGGGCATATTCGGCATCCTGGCGGCATGCGATCGGGTAAACGCCGCCAAGAAAACACTCTTCGGATGCGTTTCGGGCGCGCGCGGGCAAAGCCCCGGGAATAAAGGAAACAAGACATGACCATCCCCGAGATTTTCGAGACCATGGAGTATGGCACCGCCCCGGAATCCGACCGTGAGGCCCGCGCCTGGATTGCCAGACATGGCGGCAGCTTCGGCCATTTCATCGCCGGCAGCTTCACCGCCCCGGGTGAAACCTTTGCCAGCAAGAACCCGGCCAATGGCGAAGAACTGGCCCGCGTCACCCAAGGCAGTGCCGATGACGTGGATGCCGCCACCGCCGCCGCCCGGCGCGCCTTTCCGCGCTGGTCCAAACTTTCCGGCCATCAGCGTGCCCGCCACCTCTATGCGCTGGCCCGCCTGCTGCAAAAACACGCCCGCCTGTTTGCCGTGCTGGAAAGCCTGGATAACGGCAAACCGATCCGCGAGGCCCGCGATATCGACGTGCCCCTTGCACAGCGCCATTTCTATTATCACGCCGGGCTGGCGCAACTGCGCGATGACGAAATGCCCGGCCATGTCCCGCATGGCGTTTGCGGCCAGATCGTGCCGTGGAATTTCCCGCTGCTGATGCTGTCCTGGAAAATCGCGCCGGCACTTGCGGCGGGCAATACCATTGTGCTGAAGCCCGCCGAATATACCTCGCTCACCGCATTGCTTTTTGCCGATATCTGCATTGAAGCCGGTCTGCCCAAAGGCGTCGTCAACATCCTCACCGGCGACGGGGCCACCGGGGCCGCCCTGGTCGATCACCCCGATATCAACAAGATCGCCTTTACCGGATCCACCGATATCGGGCGCCGCATCCGCATGGCCACCGCCGGAACCGGCAAGGCGCTGACGTTGGAGCTTGGCGGCAAATCGCCCTATATCGTCTTTGAAGATGCCGATATCGACAGCGCCATCGAAGGGCTGGTCGATGCGATATGGTTCAATCAGGGCCAGGTCTGCTGCGCCGGTTCCCGGCTTTTAGTGCAGGAAGGCATCGCCGAGGATTTCCACACCCGCCTGAAAACCCGCATGGGTCGCCTGCGCGCAGGCGATCCGCTGGACAAGAGCATTGATATCGGGGCCATCGTCGACCCGGTGCAGCTTGCCCGCATCACCGATCTGGTTGCGCGCAATACCGATGGCGAGACTTTCCAGCCCGCCATCGACCTGCCCGCAAGCGGCTGCTTTTATCCGCCGACGCTGATTACCGGACTCAGCACCGCCTCGCATCTGATGCAGGAGGAGATCTTCGGCCCCGTCCTCGTCTCCACCACGTTCCGCACGCCCGATGAGGCCGTGGAAATTGCCAATAATACCCGCTACGGCCTGGCGGCGACGCTCTGGACCGAGAATGTCAATCTCGCGCTGGATGTGGCCCCGAAACTTGCCGCAGGCGTGGTCTGGGTCAATTCCACCAACCTCTTTGACGCGGCAGCAGGCTTTGGTGGCATCCGCGAATCCGGCTTTGGCCGTGAAGGCGGCTGGGAAGGGCTGGGCGCATATCTCAAACCCGACATCGCAACCAAACCGGTCAAACCCGGCAGCACCGTCAGCGCTGCGCATGAAGAATTCGACGGCATCGACCGCACCGCCAAGATGTATATCGGCGGCAAGCAGACCCGCCCCGATAGCGGGTATTCGACCCAGGTTCTGTCGCCGCGCGGCAAGCCTCTGGGCCATGTCGGCACCGCCAACCGCAAGGATTTGAGGAACGCGGTCGAGGCGGCGCAAAAGGCCGCCGGTTGGGGCAAAACCACCGGCCATTTGCGGGCGCAGATCCTCTATTATATCGCCGAAAACCTGTCGGCGCGCGCAGGCGAATTCACCTCCCGGCTTGCAGATCTGACCGGAAAGCCCGCAAAATCCTGCAAATCCGAGGTCGAAACCAGCCTCGCACGCCTCTTTACCTACGCCGCCTGGGCCGACAAATTCGACGGCACCGCCAAAACAGTGCCCATTCGCGGCGTGGCATTGGCGATGCACGAACCTGTCGGCATCATCGGTGCCTTCTGCCCCGAAGACGCGCCGCTGCTTGGCCCGATTTCGCTCATGGCTCCGGCCATCGCCATGGGCAACCGGGTAATCCTGGTGGCCAGCGAAGCTGCTCCACTGGCCCTGACCGACCTCTATCAGGTGCTCGATACATCAGATGTGCCAGGTGGCGTGGTCAATATCCTGACTGGCGCGCATAGTGAACTGGCAGACCCGATGGCGAGCCATATGAATATTGATGCCGTCTGGAGCTTTTCATCTGCCGACATCTCGACCGTGATCGAAAAATCCGCCGCCGGAAACTTAAAGCGCACATGGGTCAATCATGGGCGCAACCCGGAATGGGCGAAGCAGGATGGCCAGGGCAAACGCTTCCTGCACGCCGCAACCGAAGTGAAAACCATCTGGGTGCCTTACGGGGAATAGTGCCAGTGTTGGTGATGGCAGCAAAGGCAGCGCAGCGAGGGGCCAGCCCCTCGCGCTCCCCGGAGTATTTGCACAAAGAAGAAGGCGAATTTTCGTAAAATTGTTTCATCTTGGCATAAATACCTGAAACGATAACCTCTCGACCAATGCCGCGTTTCAGATGGATGGCAGCCTTAACACATGTTCATGGCAATGCGGCCCAAGGAGGGCTCCCGAAGGGGGCGTGACGCGGGCCGCCCGCCCGGTCGACGCGCGCAAGCGCGGCGAAATTATCTACCGCCCCCACACCCGGTCTTTCAGTTTCGCCCAGCGCACCAGCACCCAATCGACGGCGGGGTCGATCACCCGATCCTCGAACCGTTCCCAGAGCCGCCAGAGCGCAAAAATCGCGGCCACCAGCAAGACCAGAATGAAGATGTTCGACCAAGGGAATGGTTTGTCCTCAGGCCCGTCAACAGCCCTGATCGACACCGCGTTGGGATAGATCGACAGCGCGTTGGACCGCCAGCCATAATGCGTGATCAGCACCCATTGCGGCGCATCCGCACTCGAGGCAAGCGCGCCCGCCTCGGCCTGCAAATCCTCGCTTCGCGTCTTGAAATAGGGTGGCCAGCCAAACAGGCCGGTATCTTCATTGCGATAGACCGACACCCGGCCATTGGGGCGTGTGGTGCGGATGAAACGGATATCGCGCTCCTCCAGATTGGTGCCGGCACCGCTGTCGCCCGAAGTATAGAATATCCGGTTATAGGGCGAGAATGAGGTGCGGATCTCGGTGGTTTCGATCACCCAGACAACATCGCGTTGCGGCAGGGTGTAGTGCAGCATCGCAGCCACGAATGTTGCGATCAGCGACAGAAAGATCCAGCGGGCCCATCTCATGGCGGCACCCTCCCATGATTGTGGTCAGGCAAGGGTCTTAGCGCGGATCGTGCAGCGCTCCAAGCCACTAACCGGGGCTTGCGGCATATCCCCCCACGGCGCAATGTGGCCTTATGGCCGACCTCACCCAATCCCGCCTCTATGCCGAAATCGCCGCGCGACAGGCCGATCTGATCGGGTTGACGCAAGATCTCGTGCGCATCCCAACACTGAACCCTCCGGGGTGCCATTATCACCAGATTTGTGATTTTCTCGGCGACCGGCTGGCGCGCAAAGGGTTCCATATCGACATGATCCGCGCCAAGGGGGCCCCGGCAGATAGCGAGAAATACCAGCGCTGGAACATGGTCGCCCGGCATCAGGGCGCGGGCGGACCGGGGCAATGCATCCATTTCAACAGCCACCATGACGTGGTCGAGGTCGGCCATGGCTGGACCACCGATCCGTTCGGGGCGGAGCTGAAGGATGGCAGGATCTACGGGCGCGGCACCTGCGACATGAAAGGCGGGCTGGCCACATCGGTGATCGCAGCCGAGGCCTTTATCGCAAGTTTTCCCGACTATACCGGCGCGATCGAAATCAGCGCCACTGCAGA
Organism: Alterinioella sp.; assembly: GCF_058343375.1. Classification (NCBI taxonomy): domain Bacteria; kingdom Pseudomonadati; phylum Pseudomonadota; class Alphaproteobacteria; order Rhodobacterales; family Paracoccaceae; genus Alterinioella; species Alterinioella sp. The sequence continues at coordinate 19,625 of NZ_JBTUJH010000044.1, read as the reverse complement.
TGAGGAATCAGGCGGCTATGGCGGTGTGGCTTATCTGGCCGAACATGGCTGGTTCAGCCCAGAAAAGGTCCAGCATGTCATCATCCCCGAACCCCTGAACAAGGATCGCATCTGCCTGGGCCATCGCGGTGTCTGGTGGGCCGAGATTGAAACCAAGGGCCGCATCGCGCATGGCTCAATGCCGTTTCTTGGCGACAGCGCCATTCGTCATATGGGCGCGGTGCTGGAACAGATCGAGGCCACGCTTTACCCGTTGCTGGCGACCAGACGCACGGCCATGCCGGTGGTCCCGGAAGGGGCCAAGCAATCGACGCTCAATATCAACTCGATCCATGGCGGCGAGGCTGAGCAGGACGCCGATTATACCGGCCTGCCCTCGGCCTGCGTCGCCGATCGCTGCCGCATCGTTCTGGACCGACGATTTCTGGTCGAAGAAGATATCACAGAGGTCAAGGCCGAAATCACCCGGATGCTGGAGAGCATCAAGGCCGAGCGGCCGAATTTCCAATATGAGATCCGCGATCTGTTCGAAGTTCATCCAAGCATGACCAGCGAGGACGCGCCGGTGGTGCGCACCGTGCAGGCGGCGATCGAGAAAGTGCTGCACAAGCAGGCCAAGCTCGTGGTCTCGCCCGGCACCTATGACCAGAAACATATCGACCGCATCGGCAAGCTGAAAAACTGCATCGCCTATGGGCCCGGTATCCTCGATCTGGCGCATCAGCCCGATGAATGGGTGGGGGTCCAGGACATGCTGGACAGCGCCAGGGTGATGGCGCTGACCTTGCAGGAGCTTCTGACCTGAGACCCCAATAGGAAAAGCGCGCATCCGGCCTTGCAAATCCTGCAAGGCGGTCATGTCGAATGAACGGTGGTTATGGCCTGCCGGTCATTGCTATGCAGTCCCCATACGCAAACCATTCACGAAACGGACCTTTTTGATGTCGACCCTCACCATGCATGACAGAATGATCACCCCCCTTGCCAAGGCCCTGCGGGCGATTGGCCGCATCATCTGGCATCCGGGCACCGCAGCCGTCAGCTTTCACACTGTGCCGCACTGGACCGAATTTCTAAACGAGCAATCGCGCCGACAGGACTGACCGCACGGGTCGGTCAGATCGGGGGGTGATGACAGCCAAGGCCCGCCTACATGCCCCGGTCGCCGTCCCTGCCGTGGCGCGGCGTAACCGCGATATTGTCGATCAGCCGCACGCCGACCAGATCGGCCGCCGCCAGCAACCGGGCGGGGCCGGTCAGCTCTGTCATCGGGGCCAGCGTGTGGACGGCCCGCAATTCCAGATATTCGACGCTGTTATAGCCGCCCGCGACCACCTCGACCCGGGCCTCCTCCAGCACCTGCGCCACCGGTTGGCCCGCCACGATCCGTTCGGCCGCATGTTGCATGGCGACGTTGAGCGCCGGAGCCTTGATGCGCGCCCGATCCGAGATCAGCAGATTGCGCGAGGACATTGCCAGCCCATCCTCCTCTCGAATGGTGGGGCAGCCAATGACCTCGATCGGGATATCCAGATCGCGCGCCATCTGCCCGACGACCATGAGCTGCTGGTAATCCTTCTCGCCGAAATAGGCGCGCGCCGCCCCGGTTTGCAGGAACAGCTTGCAGACCACCGTCGCCACCCCGTCGAAATGCCCCGGACGGCCCGCCCCGCACAGCCCTTCGGACATTCCCGCGACCGAGACCGTGGTTGAAAACCCGGCGGGGTAGATCTGGTCCGGATCCGGCACATAGATCGCATCGACCCCGAAGGGCCGCAATTTGCGCGCATCATCCTGTTCGGTGCGGGGGTAATTTTCCAGATCATCGGGATTGTTGAACTGGCGCGGGTTCACGAAGATTGTCACGATCACCCGGTCGGCCCCCGCTTTGGCCGCGCGCACCAGGCTGAGATGACCCTGGTGCAGCGCCCCCATGGTGGGAACCACGGCAATGGTCTGCCCGGCCTGCCGCCAGCGGGCCGTCAGCGCCCGCAACTCTGCCAGCTTGCGGATGATTGGCGCGGTCACGGCTTTTTATCCGCTGCGTCATCGCCAAAGACATGGTCCGGCGCGGGAAAGTCGCGGGCGCGGACCTCGGCCGCATAGGCCGCGATGGCGGCACCGGCATCCTGGCCCAGAGTCGCATAGCGCTTGGCGAACTTGGGTTTGAAATCAGTAAACAGCCCCAACATGTCATCAACCACCAGGATCTGCCCGTCGCAGCCCGCAGAGGCACCGATGCCAATGGTCGGAATCGCAATGGCGGCGGTGATCTGATCGGCCAGCGCCGCCGGAACCTTCTCCAGCACCACCGAAAACGCCCCCGCCTCGGCCACCGCGCGAGCATCGGCCAGAACCCGGGCCCCATCCGCGCCCCGGCCCTGCACCTTGTAGCCGCCAAGCGTGTTGATCGCCTGCGGGGTCAGGCCGATATGGGCCATCACCGGGATCGAGCGCGCGCTCAGAAAGCGAATGGTCGATGCCATCTCGACCCCGCCTTCCAGCTTGACCGCCGCCGCCCCGGTCTCACGCATCAGGGTGACAGCGTTCCTGAGCGCCTGTTCCGGGCTTTCCTCATAGCTGCCGAACGGCATGTCGATGACCATCATCGCACGGGTCAGGCCGCGCGCCACCGCGCGCCCGTGCAGCACCATCATCTGCATCGTCACGCCCAGGGTCGAGGGCAGACCGTGCAGCACCATGCCGACGCTGTCGCCCACCAGCACGATATCGCAATGCGGGTCGGTCAGGCGGGCAACGGGGGTGGTATAGGCGGTCAGGCAGACCAGCGGCAGACCGCCTTTGCGTGCCAATATGTCGGCGGGCATCGGGGCGGTTTTGCGGGCGGTTGCGCTCAAAGCTTGTCCTCCAATACGAAAATCGGGTGGCATCTTGTATCGCTGCAGCGCAGAAATTCAAACGGTTTCCGTAGCGCGCGCAAGATTATTACCCGAAGCTTTGCTTGATCTTGGCGCGACAGCGGCGTTTCATGGACCCCGGACCACCGGCAATGGCCGGATTGTCACAGGGAGAGATAGGATGCGACTTTTGCAAATTTCAGCGCTTGCGCTGATCCTGGGCGCGGGCACCGCACTCGCCAACAACACCGATATCAGCATCGGCATGGTGCTTGAGCCGCCAAACCTCGACCCCACAGGCGGCGCGGCAGCTGCCATTGACGAAGTGGTCTACGCCAACGTGTTTGAGGGCCTGACCCGTTTTGCACCCGATGGCGCGGTCATTCCCGGCCTTGCTGCAAGCTGGGACATTTCCGAAGACGGCCTGACCTACACCTTCGCCCTGCGCGAGGGCGTGACCTTCCATGACGGCAGTGATTTCACGGCTCAGGATGCGGTCTTCAGCCTTGATCGCGCCCGGGCAGAAGATTCGACCAATGCGCAGCCCTCGCTTTTCGCGGGCATCGCAAGCGTCACGGCAGCGGATGACACCACCCTTGTGGTCACGCTGGAGGCTCCGAACGGATCGTTCCTGTTCAACATGGCCTGGGGCGATGCGGTGATGGTTGCGCCCGAAAGCGCCGACAGGCTGGAAACCAACCCGATCGGCACCGGCCCGTTTGCGTTTTCCGATTGGGTGCAGGGCGACCGGGTGGAATTGACCCGCTATGAAGACTATTGGGGCGAGCCTGTGGCGCTGGAGGCCGCGACCTTCCGCTTCATCTCGGACCCCAACGCCGCCTTCGCCGCGATGATGGCGGGCGATGTCGATGCCTTTCCCAATTTCCCCGCGCCTGAAACACTGGCGCAATTCGAAGCCGACCCGCGGTTTTCGGTGATCGTCGGATCAACCGAGGGCGAAACCATTCTGGCGATGAACAATCAGGCCGATTATCTGTCGGATGTGCGGGTGCGCGAGGCGATCTCGCGGGCCATCAACCGCCAGGACATCATCGACGGGGCCATGTTCGGCTTTGGCACCCCCATCGGCAGCCATTTCGCGCCGCATAACCCAGATTACGTCGATCTGACCGGCTATGCGCCCTACGACCCCGATGCCGCCCGCGCCCTGTTGGCAGAGGCCGGGGCCGAAGGCATCACGCTGCGCCTGATGCTGCCGCCGCCCGCCTATGCGCGGCGCGGAGGTGAGATCGTGGCGGCCCAATTGCGTGATATTGGTCTGAATGTCGAGATTTCGAACCTGGAATGGGCGCAATGGCTGGAACAGGTGTTCCGTGGCCGCGATTTTGACCTGACCATCGTCAGCCATACCGAACCGATGGATATCGGCATCTACGCGCGTGAGGATTACTATTTCCAGTATCAGAATCCCGATTTCAATGCGCTGATGGAGACATTGACCGCAACCACAGACCCCGCTGCGCGGTCCGATCTGCTGGCCCAGGCACAACAGATGATCGCCGCCGATTACGTCAACGGGTTCCTCTTCCAGCTGGCAAAAACAGGGGTGGCCAATGCCGATATCGAGGGGCTTTGGGAAAATTCACCCACCCAGGCCAATGACCTGACCGGCGTGCGCTGGACGGATTGATCCGGGCATTTGCCCGAAGACCGGAACGCCCCGCGATATCGCACGCGGGGCGTATTCATTGCTTTGAGGTCTGATTTCGACCCCAGACGGACGCGCGCGCCGCGACTTCGGGATGCCTCCGGCGGGGATATTTTCAGCGCAAAGAAGGCAAATTTTATTCAAATTGTAGCTTCTTCTTTGCACAAATACTCATGCAGGCGGCTGCAACACGTGCCCGGCCGGTGCTTTTTTTCTGTCAGCCCCACCAATCCATGGCAATGCGGCCCACGGAGGGCCCCCGCCAGGGGAGCTGACGGGGCCGCGAAATTTAGGTCAATTATAGCGCGACGCGCTCTAATTTCGCAGGTCGTGCTTGAACTTCCGATCCGACATCTCAATTCATCCCACCACGTTGAATTCGGGGCCATAGGGGTAGCCGGTGATGTTCTCATTGCCCTCTTCGGTGATGAACAGGATGTCGTGTTCGCGGTAGCCACCGGCCCCCGGCTGGCCTTCCGGGATCGTCAGCATCGGCTCCATCGAGATCACCATTCCGGGCTCCAGCACCGTATCGATATCTTCGCGCAGTTCCAGCCCGGCTTCGCGCCCGTAATAGTGGCTCAGCACTCCGAAAGAGTGACCATAGCCGAAGCTGCGGTATTGCAGAAGTTTTCGTTCCTCGAAGAACGCGTTGATCTTATGGGTCACCTCGGCGCAGCTTGCGCCTGGCTTGAGCAGGCGCATGCCATATTCATGCGCGGCCAGGTTGGCCTCCCAGATCTTCAGCGATGCGGCATCGACCTCCTGCACGAACATCGTGCGTTCCAGCGCGGTGTAATAGCCTGAAATCATGGGAAAAGTGTTCAGGCTCAGAATATCGCCGCTCTGCAATTGGCGCGCCGTGACAGGGTTATGCGCGCCATCCGTGTTCAGCCCCGACTGGAACCACACCCAGGTGTCGCGGTATTCGGCATCGGGAAAACGGCGGGCTATTTCCAGCTCCATCGCATCGCGACCCGCCATTGCCACATCTATTTCGCGCGCACCCAGCTTCACCGCATCGCGGATCGCATAGCCGCCGATATCGGCGGTGTTGGCCCCGGCGCGGATCAGATCCAGCTCGGCCGGGCTTTTGCGCATCCGCTGCTGCATGGTCATCGGCGCTATGTCCAGGACGGATTCGGGGGCCATGAAGACGCGCATCTTCTGGTCCTGGATCATGGTCAGGTGATCGGCCTCGATACCGATGGCCTTACCCGTGCCCGCAACATGGACAATCGCACGCCAGTAATTGTCGCGCGTCCAATCGGTATAGGTGATGTTATCGGTCGCGCCGCGCCGCCACGGTTGCCCGGCATCGATTCCGGCCGAGATGGTCACGGCCTGCGCCGCGGTCACGACCAGCGCATAGGGTCGCCCGAACGCGCAATAAAGAAAGCCGGAATAATAGGCGATATTATGCATCGAGCTCAGCACCACGGCCTCGACCCCATTGGCATCCATAATGGACCTGAGACCCATCAGGCGGGTATCATATTCGGATTGCGCAAATTGCAGCGCGGGCTTGTCGCCATTGTGAAGACGGTAGAATTCTGGGCGCGTATGGCTCATCGCGGACCCTCCTTTGCAGAAAGGCCCCGGCGTTCAGGGCGGATGTGGCGGCCGGGATCTGGCCCGGCCGGGGGCGACGCCATCGCCCCGTTACTGATATGCTCTTTGCCGTAAAAACGCGCGCCTGGCAATCATTCTGTCGCGACCAACACCCCCCAAAATCTCGCGCGGGGCTCGTCTTTCCGGGCGGGCAAAGTCAACAAGGCTCTGGCCCTTGCCATGGCGGGGGGCTACCGTTTGCGCCATGCTGCGTTTTCTCCTCGGTCGCCTATTGTCGCTCGGCCTTAGCCTGATTGCCGCGAGTATTGTCATTTTCGTGGTGATCGAGGTGGTGCCCGGCGATCCGGCGGCGTTCATGTTGGGGCTGAATGCCAATGAGGAGACCGTGCTGGCGCTGCAGCAGGAACTGGGCCTGACCGGATCAAAGACCGCCCGGTATGTGGCCTGGATCACCGGCCTGCTACAGGGCGATTTCGGCATCTCCTACACCTACCGCGTGCCGGTATCCGACCTTGTTCTGCAACGGCTCTGGGTGTCGCTGCCCTTGGCCGGTTTTGCCCTGATCCTGTCGACTGCCATTGCCTTTCCGATCGGGCTGATTGCCGCATCGCGGCGTGGCTCGGCCGCCGATTTCTCGATCATGGGCGGCACACAATTGGGTATCGCGGTGCCGAACTTCTGGTTTGCCATGTTGCTGGTTCTGGTATTCGCGGTCAAATTGCGCTGGTTCAATGCGGGCGGGTTTCCCGGGTGGGACCAGCCTTTGCTGGCGCTCAAATCGCTATTGCTGCCGGCCGTTGCGCTGGCCCTGCCGCAGGCCGCGATTCTGGCCCGCGTGATGCGTTCGGCACTGATCGAGACGATGGAACAGGATTACATCCGCACCGCCCGCGCCAAGGGGCTGACACGCCGCCAGGTCACGCTGCGCCACGCGCTCAGAAATGCGCTTATTCCGGTGCTGACGATCATCGGCTTGCAGTTTTCCTTTCTGCTGGCGGGGGCGATCATCATCGAGAATGTGTTCTTTTTGCCCGGGCTTGGGCGGCTCATCTTTCAGGGCATCACGCAACGCGATCTGGTGGTGGTGGAATCGGTCACCATGCTGCTGGTCTTTGCCGTCATTCTGGTGACTTTTCTGGTCGATATCGCCTATGCGCTGGCCGATCCCAGATTGCGGAGGCAGGGATGAAACGCCTTCCTGCCTCATTTCTTGCAGGCGCGTTGCTGACGCTGGTCTTTGTGGCTACGGCGCTGATCAGCCTTGGCTGGACCCCGCATGATGTGGAAAGTCTGATCATCGCCGACAGGCTGCGCCCGCCGGGACCGGAATATTGGCTGGGAACCGATCAGCTCGGGCGCGATCTGGTGTCCATGTTGATGGTGGGCGCGCGGGTGTCCATCGCCGTGGCGCTGGTTGCGGTCAGCATCGGTGTGATCGTGGGCGTGCCGCTTGGCCTGGCCGCAGCCGCCATGCGCGGCAGCCTGCTCGATGAATTCATCATGCGCGGAAATGATCTGATCTTTGCCTTCCCGTCGCTGGTCATCGCCATCCTGATTACGGCCGTGTTTGGCCCGTCAGCCTTCAACGCAATCCTTGCCATCGGCATCTTCAATATCCCGGTCTTCGCGCGCGTGGCACGCGGCGGCGCGCTCAGCCTCTGGACGCTGGATTATGTGCTGGCCGCCCGCGTGGCGGGCAAGGGCCGCGCCCGGATCAGCCTCGAGCATATCCTGCCCAATATCTCCAGCCTGCTGATCGTGCAGGCCACGATCCAGTTTTCGCTCGGCATTCTGGCCGAGGCGGCACTGTCCTATATCGGCCTCTCGGTGCAGCCGCCCACCCCAAGCTGGGGCCGGATGCTGGCCGAGGCGCAGACCATGATCTACACCCACCCGATGCTGGCGGTGCTGCCGGGGCTGGCCATCGTGTTCATGGTCCTGGGGCTGAATCTGATGGGCGACGGGCTGCGTGACATGCTGGACCCAAGGCTGCGCCGGGTGCGCACATGATCGAAATTGACCACCTGTCGCTTGCCATTCACGGCGCACCGATCCTGCGCGAGGTGTCGTTCGATATGCGGGCGGGCGAGGTTTTCGGTCTGGTCGGCGAAAGCGGTTCGGGCAAATCAATGACGGCGCTTTCCCTCATGCAGCTTCTGCCCGATGGCGCGGAAACATCGGGTGCGGCGCGGCTGGACGGGCGCGATCTGTTGCAGCTTTCAGAGGCCCGGATGTGCGCCCTGCGCGGCAATGATATCGGCATGATCTTTCAGGAACCGATGACGGCCCTGAACCCGGTGCGCAGCATCGGCGATCAGGTGGCCGAGACCCTGCGCATCCACGGCGCGGCGTCGCGGCGCACGGCCTACGATGTGGCGCGCGAGAAACTGGACCGGGTCGGCCTGCCGCAAATCGCACTGGACCGGTTCCCGCATGAGCTGTCGGGCGGGCAGCGGCAGCGGGTCTGCATCGCCACGGCCATTGCGCTGCGCCCCCGCCTGCTGATCGCCGATGAGCCGACCACCGCGCTGGATGTCACCACACAGGCGCAGATCCTGACACTTCTGAAAGATCTGGTGCAGGGTGAGGATATGGCGCTGCTTCTGATCACCCATGATCTGGCTGTTGTGGCGCAAATGGCCGATCATATCGGGGTCATGCAGACAGGCATGATCGTCGAGCAGGGGCCAACCGCCCGGGTGCTGAGCGAACAGCGCCACCCCTACACGGCCGCGCTTTTTGAAGCCTCGAGCCACCAGCCCAGGCGCCGATCTGCCCCGCGTGAAGAGGCGTTGCTGCAGGTGACCGGCGCAAAACGCCACTACCCCGGCCCGCGCAAAGGGTTCCGCCGCGGCCCGCCGGTCAGGGCCGTCGATGGCGTCAGCCTGACGCTTCACAAAGGCGAAAGCCTGGGTCTGGTCGGCGAAAGCGGCTGTGGAAAATCGACGCTGACGCGGGCGCTGTTGGGGCTCGATGCGCTGCAGGGCGGCACGATCAGCCTGTTCAACACCCCCGTCACGCCGCATATGCCGCGCGCCATGCGGGCCGGCATTCAGGTGGTGTTTCAAGATCCATATGGCAGTTTCAACCCGCGTTGGAAGGTGGAACATCTGGTGGCAGAACCCTTCCATTTGCTGGCCGACAAGCCGCAACCCGCTGCACGGCGCGAACAGGTCGGCGCAATGCTGGAGGCGGTCGGGCTCAACGCGTCCGACATGGAGAAATATCCGCATGAGTTTTCCGGCGGTCAGCGCCAGCGCATCGCCATCGCGCGTGCGCTGATCACCAGGCCACGCATTCTGGTGCTGGATGAAGCCGTCTCGGCGCTGGATGTGTCGATAAGGGCGCAGATCCTCGACCTGCTGGCCGATCTGCAAACCCGGCTCGATCTCAGCTATCTCTTCATCAGCCATGACCTGACCGTGGTGCGCGCCATCACCGACCGGGTGCTGGTGATGAAAGCCGGTGAAATTGTCGAACAGGGCGCAACCAAAACCGTGTTCGACACACCGCAACACCCCTATACGCGGTCGCTGCTGGCCGCCGCCCCACGCCTGCCTGATCTGACACGAAGGGAAATGTGACATGCAATTATGGTTCGACAGTGCCGAACTGTTCATCGGCGGACGTTGGCACCTGCCCGCAAGTGGCCAGACCCTGGCCATTGAAAACCCCTCGACCGGCGAAGAGATCGGCCGCATTGCCCGCGGCGGACCCGCCGATATCGACGCCGCCGTGACCGCAGCCCAGGTTGCGCTGGCAGGGGATTGGGGCGCGATGACAGCCACTGAGCGTGGCCGCGTGATGATGCGCCTGAGCTGGCTGGTCAGCCAGAAGATCGAGGAGCTGGCCGAGATCGAGGCGACCGATGTCGGAAAACCGCTGGCGCAGGCGCGCAATGACGCCATCGCGCTGGCGCGCTACATGGAGTTTTACGCCGGTGCCGCCGACAAGGTGATGGGCGAAACCATTCCGTTTCAGGCCGGTTTTACCGTCTATACCCTGCGTGAGCCGCATGGCGTGACCGGCCATATCGTGCCGTGGAACTACCCGATGCAGATCATTGGCAGGTCCGTGGGGGCGGCGCTGGCCATGGGCAATGCCTGCGTGCTGAAACCGGCCGAGGAGGCCTGTTTGTCGGCGCTGGCTTTCGCCGATCTGGCGCGCCAGGCGGGGCTGCCCGACGGGGCGCTGAATGTGGTGCCGGGTCTGGGCGAGGAAGCCGGGGCGGCGCTGACCGCGCATCCGGGCATCAACCATATCTCGTTCACCGGCTCGGTCGGCGTCGGCAAACTGGTGCAGCGCGCGGCGGCAGACAATATCGTGCCGGTGACGCTGGAACTTGGCGGCAAATCCCCGCAACTTGTGTTTGCCGATGCCGATCTGGACCGCGCCCTGCCTTTCCTCGTCAATGCGGGCATCCAGAACGCGGGCCAGACCTGTTCCGCGTCCTCGCGCATCCTGGTTGAACAGAGCATCTATGATGAGGTTTGCACCCATATGGCCGCCGCCTATGACGGGCTTTCGGTCGGCCCGGCGATGGCGGATCTTCAGGTCGGCCCGCTGATCTCGGCCCGGCAGAAACAGATCGTCGAAGGGTATCTGGCCAGCACCGATGACAACCACATCCTCAGCCGGGGCCGGATCGTCGCGGATGCACCTGCAGACGGGCATTACGTGGCCCCGGCGCTGGTGTCGGGGATTGGCCCGGATCACATGCTGGCCCAGGAGGAGGTTTTCGGCCCGGTGCAGGTCGTCATCCCCTTCCACGACGAAGCCCACGCGCTCGAGATCGCCAATGGCACCGCCTACGGCCTCGTTGCCTCGGTCTGGTCCAAGGATGGCGGGCGCCAGATGCGGCTGGCGAAACGGCTGCGTGCGGGGCAGGTGTTCTTGAACAATTACGGAGCTGCTGGCGGCGTGGAATTGCCCTTTGGCGGGGTCGGGCATTCCGGCCATGGCCGCGAAAAAGGATTCGAGGCGCTTTACGGGTTCTCGGTGTTGAAAACAGTGGCAGCCTGGCATGGTTGAGCCAAAGCGGCTGTGAAGCCGCTTTTGACGCGATTTCGAAATCGCGTGGCGAAGGCCTTTCCAAAGGCCTTCCTCACCGCGCGTTGCAGCGAGCCGCCCGGCACAACGTTGCATGTGTCGGGGGCAAGAAAGCGTGGCGTTGATTTGGCGCGCCCGTCATGGGCCCTGCGGGTTCGGCCCGCCCATTCCGAAACCCGCGCCGGGTTTCATGCATGCCAGGTGCATTGCACCATCAATTGTCATCTTGATCCGCCCGCATGGCGGGGTTAACCCCGCCTTATGCTTGCTCGCAAAGGACCGCCCGATGCCCATTGACCGCTCTCTCAAGATCGCACCCTCGATCCTGTCCGCCGATTTCGCCAATTTCGGCGCTGAAATTCAGGCCGTTGAGGCGCAAGGGGCTGATTGGGTGCATGTCGATGTGATGGACGGGCATTTCGTGCCCAACCTCACCTTCGGCCCGGCGCTGTGCAAAGCCATCCGCAAGCATATCACCACGGTGATGGATGTGCATTTGATGATCGCGCCGGTCGATCCCTATATCGAGGCCTTCGCCGATGCCGGGGCTGATGTGATCACTGCCCATCTCGAGGCGGGCCCGCATACGCATCGCACGCTTCAGGCGATTCGCGCCACCGGGGCCAAGGCGGGGCTTGCGCTCAATCCAGGCACCCCGGTGGAGGCCGCAGCGCCCCTGCTGGATCTTTGTGATCTGGTTTGCGTGATGACCGTGAACCCGGGCTTTGGTGGACAGAAATTCATCCACAGCCAGATTGAACAGGTCCGCCGCCTGCGCGCCATGATCGGTGACCGGCCTGTCCATATCGAAATTGATGGCGGGGTCGATCCGCTCACCGCGCCCCTTGTGGTCGCGGCGGGGGCCGATATTCTGGTGGCGGGGTCGGCGGTGTTCAGGGGGGGATCGGTGGACAACCCTGCCCCTTATGGCGCGAATATCCGCGCCATTCGTGCATCAGTTCTGAGCAGCAGCGCCTGAGACCAGCCCGTTCATCGCCATGCCAAGCAGCGCCTCTTGCCCCGCAGCCTGATACCAGTCACGGATAACGGTGCGTTCATCCTCGGACATGAAGGACAGATTGGCCGGCGGCATCGCATTGGTCACAGCGGCCTGAATGTAGATGACGCGCGCCGCGCGCGCGATATCGGCGGGCGTTTCCAGCAGCACATCGCGTGGGGCCCGACGAATGCCCGGCCAGGACGGTTCGCGCGCATGGCACATGGAGCAGCGCCCGGGCACGATGGACGCGACATCCTGAAACCCATCCGCCGCCATCAGCATTTCCTCGCTTTCGGTCAGGTCACGCGCCTGGCTCTCCTCATAGCTGTCTTGCGTGATACCAGCGGTCGACAGCCACATGATGACGATAAACAGCGCGACGGTCACGGCCCAGGTCCAATAGGGCTGCCCCTGCCGGGAATGCATGGTGTTGAAGAAATGCCGGATGGTGACGCCCATCAGGAATATCAGCGCCGCGATGATCCAGTTATATTCGGTCGCAAAGGCCAGCGGGTAATGGTTTGACAGCATCAGAAAGATGACCGGCAATGTCAGATAATTGTTATGGGTCGACCGCAGTTTGGCGATCTTGCCATATTTCGGGTCGGGCGTGCGGCCCTCTTGCAGGTCTTTCACGACGATCCGCTGGTTCGGCATGATGATGAAGAACACATTGGCTGTCATGATCGTGGCCGTGAACGCCCCCAGATGCAGCATCATCGCGCGGCCGGTGAAGATCAGGTTATAGCCATAGCCCATGATCACCAGCAAAATGAACAGCAGGACCATCAGAAAGGTCGGCTTGTCCCCCAGGCCCGATTTGCACAGGAAATCATAGACCAGCCAGCCAATTGTAAGTGACGCAGCCGAAATCACGATGCCCTGCCAGATGGCAAGATCGGCCTTGTTCGGGTCGATCAGATACAGCTCGGCCCCGGCCCAGTAGACGATCATCAAAAGCGCAGCACCCGAGATCCAGGTCATGTAGCTTTCCCACTTGAACCAGGTCAGATGCTCGGGCATCGCCGCAGGGGCCACCAGATATTTGCGGATATGGTAAAAACCGCCGCCATGAACCTGCCATTCCTCGCCATGCGCACCGGGCGGCAGATCCGGGGCCTTTTGCAGGCCCAGATCAAGCGCCACAAAGTAAAAACTGGACCCGATCCAGGCGATGGCTGTGATGACGTGAAGCCAGCGCACGGCAAATCCCAGCCAGTCCCATATGATCAGAAAATCTTGCATCGCGCCGGTCCTCTCGGATGTTCGTTAAGCTGCAACAACCCTACCTGAAGGACAATTTTGACGGTATTGCAAGAAATTCCCCAACTGTTTCAAAATTAGGCTACGAATGCCAAATGGCCTATCTGAACAATATCAAAACGTTCGTGCGCGTGTATGAACTTGGCTCGATGTCAGCCGCGGCGCGGGATCAGCGAATATCAGCGGCGGTGGCATCCTCGCGCATCTCGCAATTGGAAGAGCACCTGAATGTGCGGCTGTTCCAGCGCACCACACGGCAGCTGAATCCAACCGAACAGGGGCAGATATTCTATCGCGGGGCCTGCAAGATCCTTGATGCGGTGGATGAAGCCGAGGGCGATATCAGCAATGTCACATTGACCCCGCGCGGCACACTTTACGTGGCCGCACCCCTCGGTGTCGGGCGGCGGTTGATCGCGCCCGCCGTGCCCGGATTCAAGAAAAACTATCCGCTTATCGAAATCCGCCTTCGGCTTTCGGATCGCAAGCTTGATCTGGCCGCCGAAGGGTTGGACGTGGCGTTTTTTCTGGGTGTTCCCGAGGACAGCACCCTGCGCATTCGCAAGATCGCCGATTGCCCGCGTGTCATCTGCGCGTCGCCCGAGTATCTGGCGCGCAAGGGCAGCCCGGTGACGGGTCAGGATCTTGTCGACGGCAAACATGACTGTCTGAACCTGCGCTATCCGGGCGCGCCCGAGTTTCAGTGGCCCCTGCAAACCAGGAACGGCGTGCGCCGCATTGCCGTCAAGGGCCCGTTCGAATCGGATGATGGCGACGTGTTGACGACCTGGGCGCTGTCGGGCGAGGGCCTGATATTGAAACCTGCGTTTGAAGTGGCCGAGCATCTGGACAAGGGCACGCTGGTGCAGGTTCTGATAGATGAACCGCCTGTGCCGATCCAGATGGCCTGCCTTTACATGCATCGTCGCAGACAGGATCCGAAGGCCCGTCTGTTGATCGACTTCATGTCCGAACATATCCGCAACGAACTGCCCTGACCGCACGGGCACGGAAAAATCTTTTAGAAGATTTTTCTCGCTCAACTGCCGCGATAAGTGCTGTAGCTAAAGGGCGACAGCAGCAGTGGCACATGGTAATGCGCCTGCGGATCGGCCATGCCAAAGCGGATCGGGATCTGATCCAGAAACAGCGGATCATCGCCTGCCTGTCCAGTGCGGCGCAGGTAATCGCCCGCGTGGAACACCAACTCATATTGACCGGTTGCAAAGCTTTCCTGCGGCAAGATCGGGCTGTCGGTGCGGCCGTCGGCATTGGTCTGGACCTCGACGATGGTCTCACAGGCATCGCCCGTGACGCGCGACAGCACAATGCGCATACCCGCGGCCGGCAGCCCGGTTGCGGTGTCCAGAACATGGGTCGTCAGATATCCGGCCATGGGGCCCTCCAATACTAGATTTCCACCATTATGACGGCGGATCGGCGCGGCTGCACGTCCTTCCCTGCTACAGCAGTTTCAAATATTCCAGATAAGTCAAAAAGATTTTATTGCACTATAGTCGTCCCGACGAACAGGAGCGTGACACGTGAACCGATATTCCAGAGACATGCGCGGGTATGGGCCCACGCCGCCCGATCCGGCATGGCCGGGCGCGGCGAAAATCGCCGTGCAGATCGTGCTGAACTATGAGGAAGGCGGTGAAAACTGCGTCCTTCACGGTGACGCCGCATCCGAGGCATTCCTGTCGGAAATCGTCGGCGCGGCCGCCTGGCAAGGGCAACGCCACTGGAACATGGAATCGATCTATGAATATGGCGCGCGGGCCGGGTTCTGGCGCCTGCACCGTCTGTTTACCGAAAAAAACATTCCGCTGACAGTTTATGGCGTGGCCACCGCGCTCGCGCGCAGCCCCGAGCAAACCCGCGCCATGCAGGATGCCGGGTGGGAAATTGCCAGCCACGGCCTGAAATGGATCGAATACAAGGATGCCAGCCCCGAGACCGAGGCCGCCGACATGGCCGAGGCCATCCGCCTGCATACCGAAGTGACCGGCGAACGCCCGCGCGGCTGGTATACCGGGCGCTGCTCTGACAATACCGTGCGGCTGGTGGCCGAAGAAGGCGGGTTTGCCTATGTCGCCGATTCCTATGCCGATGATCTGCCCTATTGGGTGCGGATCGGCACGCGCGACCAGCTGGTGGTGCCCTATACGCTCGATTGCAACGATATGCGGTTTGCGACGCCGCAGGGCTTCAATTCAGGCGATCAGTTCTACAGCTACCTGAAAGACAGTTTCGATGCTCTTTACGCCGAGGGTTCTGCCGGTGCGCCCAGGATGCTGTCGATCGGGCTGCATTGCCGCCTGATCGGCCGCCCCGGCCGGGTGATGGCACTGCAACGGTTTCTGGATTACGCGCAGTCAAAACCGGATGTCTGGTTCGCCCGCCGCATCGACATTGCCGAGCATTGGGCAAAGACCCATCCGCCGATGACGCACGAACGCCCTTCGCAGATGGACCGCGACACCTTCGTGGCCCGGTATGGCGCCATATTCGAGCACTCCCCGTGGATTGCCGAGCGTGCGTATGATCTGGAGCTTGGCCCGGCACATGACAGCGCCATCGGCCTGCATAGCGCATTGGCCCGGATATTCCGTAGTGCCGACCGCGCGGAACGGCTTGGCGTGCTGAGCGCGCATCCCGATCTGGCGGGAAAACTGGCCCAGGCCGGGCGGCTGACGGCGGAATCGACCTCGGAACAGGCCGGTGCGGGGCTGGATATGCTGACGGATACAGAGCGCCAGACGCTGACAGAGCAAAACCAGACTTATGTCGCCAAGCACGGCTTTCCCTTCATCATCGCGGTGCGCGACCACGACAAGGCCTCGATCATGGCGGCCTTCGCGCGGCGGATCGGCAATGACACCGAAACCGAATTCTCCGAGGCCTGCCGTCAGGTCGAACGGATCGCTGAATTCCGACTGACGGATATGTTGCCCTGATGTCCGCACCCTTGATCCCCATCCCGCTGAATGCGGCCGGTTTTGCGCCTTTTGGCGATGTGATCGAGCTGCGCGCAACGCCCGACAAGCTGATCAATCAGGGCATGTGCGGGCGCCATCACGATCTGGCCCGGCTTGATTTTTCCGACGGGCGCGCCGGCATCAGCCTGTTTGACGCCAAGGCGCGGGCCCTGCCGGCAGAGATCGAGATGGTCGAGCGCCACCCGGCCGGCAGCCAGGCCTTCATTCCGATCAGCGGAACACCTTTTCTGGTTCTGGTTGCACAGGATGCCAATGGGATTCCAGTGAACCCGCGCGCCTTTGTGACCGGCCCGGGCCAATCCATCAACCTGCATCGCAACACCTGGCATGGTGTGCTCTGGCCGATCGGCGCGCCGGGGCAATATGCCGTTATCGACCGGATCGGTTCCGGAGATAATCTAGAAGAACATTGGTTCGCCGCGCCGATCAAGATAGGCCCAATGGAATAACCGACCCGCCAGCAAGAGCGGGGCAATAACAAAGACTGAACAAAAACGAAGGAACACTGAAATGGCTGACAACTCCGTGGGGACCGCAGAACAACTGCGCGATCCGAATTATACACCGGTCCTGTACAAGGCTATCCCTCTGGGAATTCAGCACGTGCTGGCCATGTTCGTCTCGAACGTCACCCCCGCGATCATCGTGGCCGGTGCGGCGGGCTTTGGTTTCGGGTCGCAATCGCCCGATTTTCCGGAACTGCTCTATCTGATCCAGATGTCGATGCTGTTTGCAGGCGTCGCGACGCTATTGCAGACCATCACCATCGGCCCGATCGGTGCCGCGCTTCCCATCGTGCAGGGCACCAGTTTTGCCTTTCTGCCGATCATGATCCCGCTGGTCGCGGGCCAGGGTGTGGATGCCCTGGCGGCGCTGTTCACCGGTGTGATCGTGGGTGGTTTGTTTCATGCCCTGCTTGGCACATTCATCGGCAAGATCCGCTTTGCCCTGCCGCCTCTGGTAACGGGCCTTGTGGTGATGATGATCGGCCTGTCGCTGGTCAAGGTCGGCATTCAGTATTCAGCCGGTGGCGTTCCGGCCATGGGGACCGAGGAATATGGCAGTTTGCTGAACTGGTCTGCGGCGCTGATCGTGATCATTGTCACGCTTGGCCTGAAATTCTTTACCAAAGGTATGCTGTCGATCTCGGCGGTTCTGATTGGCATTCTGGTCGGCTATGTCTATGCACTTGCCGTCGGCATGCTGTCGTTTGAAGCGATTGCAGGCTCCTGGGAACGCTCCGCTGCCTTCGCTCTGCCGCAGCCTTTCAAATATGGCTTCGCCTTCTCGGCGGCGGCGATTATCGGTTTCTGCCTGATGGCGTTCATCTCGGCGATTGAAACCGTGGGCGACGTCTCCGGCATCACCAAGGGCGGCGCAGGCCGTGAAGCGACCAACGAAGAGATCCAGGGCGCAACTTATGCAGATGGCTTTGGCACTGCGATTGCCGGTATCTTCGGCGGATTTCCCAACACGTCCTTCAGCCAGAATGTGGGCCTGATTGCGATGACCGGTGTCATGAGCCGCCATGTGGTGACCTTTGGCGCGATCTTTCTGATCATCGCTGGCCTGATCCCCAAGGTTGGCGGCATCATCCGCACCATTCCCATCGAGGTTCTGGGCGGCGGTGTGATCGTGATGTTCGGCATGGTTGTGGCGGCGGGCATCTCGATGCTGTCCGATGTCGACTGGAACCGCCGCAACATGGTGATCTTTGCGATTTCCCTGTCGATCGGTCTGGGCCTGCAACTGGAACCCGGTGCCGTGCAGCACCTGCCCGACACCATGCGCATCCTGGTGACCAGCGGCCTGCTGCCTGCAGCGCTGATCGCCATTGTGCTGAACCTGATCCTGCCCGAAGAACTGTCCAGCGAAGCAACCGAAGAAGTGTCCGGTGGCATGGCTGGTCATGGCACCGGATCACTGCCGCATGACTGAGCTTTAGACAAGGCGGAGATGCGCAAGCATCTGCGCAGTCAAAACTCCAAGCCCCCGCCCGCATTCTTGCTGGCGGGGGTTTCTTTTGCTATCGGCGCATCGACTGCGCCAAATACCCCAAGAAAAAAGCGCCCCAGGGCCAATTCGGCCCGGGGCGCAAAATGCAGGTCTCACAGATACCTGCGGATCTATGGCACTTTCGGAAAAACCTGAACCCCTTAACGCTGCCTGAAATCAAGGATTTCAACGCGTTATTTCAACGCGTTAAGCGATACGTGATGTCTCAGCTATTCCGAAAAGTGCTTTAAAACGGCATATGCCGGTTCACATCCTTATAGAGCAGGTAGCGAAACGGCCCTGGCCCTCCGGCATAGCAGGCCTGCGGGCAAAACGCGCGCAGCCACATGAAATCACCGGCCTCGACCTCGACCCAATCCTGATTGAGATGATAGACGGCCTTGCCCTGCAACACGTAAAGCCCGTGCTCCATCACATGGGTTTCGGCAAAGGGAATAACCGCGCCGGGTTGCAGGGTGACGATGGTGATATGCATGTCATGGCGAATATCGCCATGATCCATGAACCGCGTCGTTGCCCAGGCCCCGTTGGTATCGACCATTTCATTCGGCGCGATCTGGTTCTCATCGACCACAAAAGGGTCCGGCGCGCCCAGACCCTCGACCGGCTGATATTTCTTGCGGATCCAGTTGAATTGCGCGGTCTCGTCGGCCTCGTTTCGCAGTGCCCATTTCATGCCGGCCGGAATATAGACAAAGCCGCCCGGCGCAACCTGATGCGCAGTGCCATCAATGGTGATGTTCAGGCTGCCCTGCATCACCAGAATGCCCGATTGCGCGGTCGCATCGGTTTCGGGCCGGTCGGACCCGCCACCGGGGGCCACCTCGCCGATATATTGCGAGAAGGTCTCGGCAAAGCCCGACAGCGGCCGCGCGATGACCCAGAAACGGGATTTTTCCCAAAACGGCAGCATGGAAGTCACGATATCGGTCATGCAGCCGCGGGGAATGACGGCATAGGCTTCGGTAAACACGGCCCGGCCTGTCAGCAACTGCGTTTGCGGCGGCAACCCGCCCGGTGGACCCTGATACTGACGGCGCGGCATGGGGCGAACTCCTGCAATTTGGACTCAGACTCCTATAAAACCGCGCAAGCGGCTGTTTTCCAATAGCAAACCGTGCCTGTAAACCATGAAGGATTGCCTTGCCGATATTGATAATCCGGGCCTCAGGTAACACGGGCCCGCTGATTATATT
>NZ_JBTUJH010000043.1:0-47619 GCF_058343375.1 Alterinioella sp. | reverse complement strand
CGCGAAAGGGCCGCGATCGACGCGGTCGGCAAAGCCATTGAACGGGCCCGCATTGCCCGCGATGCAAGCTTTGAGCGCATGTTCAGAACGCTTTACGGCGACGATGATCTGCCCGGTGCCGAAACTGGTGCCAATAGGCCTGTCCAGGGCCGCAAGGAGACTGAAAATGCAGTGGATCATTGAAAACTGGGTGCTGGTGCTTTTTGGCGGCGGAATGCTTGCGATGCACCTGTTCGGCCATGGCCACGGGCGCAAGGGCGGGCACCATGGATCAGACCACAGGCCCGATGATCGGGCTGGTGATGTCGGGCCGCAGAACACGGACCGGTCCGGGGATGATCGCAATGGCTGAACAATTCTTGCGGGTCCACCCCATCGGCGCAGCTGCGTCGGCAACCATCAGAAAGGCAGCAACGTGACCGTTCAATCTGCGGGCCTCAGCCCCTCTGGAATTCTGGATATGGCAGGCAAAAAGGGCCTTGTGGTCGGCGTTGCCAATGAACACAGCCTGGCCTGGGCGGCGGCGCGCAATCTGCACGCGGCAGGTGGCGACGTTGCGCTGACCTATCTCAATGACCGGGCGCGCCCATATGTGGCGCGCCTGGCCAGCGCGATCAACGCCCCGATCCTGATGCCCTGCGACGTGTTGCATGAAGGCGCGCTTGAGGCGGTGTTCACGCGGATCGAAAAGAGCTGGGGCCGCCTTGATTTCGTGGTCCATGCCATCGCCTGGGCCCCGGCGGATGATCTGCACGGGCGGCTGACCGATTGTTCGCCCGAGGGGTTCGCGCAGGCGATGGCGGTCTCGTGCCATTCCTTCATCCAGATGGCGAAACTGGCCGAACCGCTGATGGCGCAGGGTGGCAGCCTGACGACGCTCAGCTTTCTGGGTGCCGAACGGGTGGTGGATCATTACAATCTGATGGGCCCGGTCAAGGCCGCCCTTGAGGCAAGCGTGCGCTATCTGGCGCATGAATTGGGGCCGCAGGGCATCCGCGTCAACGCGATCTCGGCGGGTGCGGTCAAGACCCGCGCGGCCTCGGGGCTGGACCATTTCGATGAGCTGATCGCCGAGACCGAGGCCAAATCGCCGCTGCGCCGCACGGTTACCGCTGACGAGGTCGGGCGCGCAGCACTTCTGCTGGCCAGCGACCACACAACCGCCATCACCGGCGAGGTTCTGCATGTCGATGCCGGGTTTCACGTCGATGGCATGATTTTTCACTGAACACCAACCTGCACAATACAGGCAGGAAAAACGACAACGAAGGAAAACATGATGAACGTCCCGACCGGCCACAAGGGCCATATATCAGGCGAGGCGGAAAGCTTCGACACCGTCCCGCGGGAGTATGCGGGCACCGTATACACCTGCCCGATGCATCCCGAAATACGCAGCACCGAAGAAGGCTCCTGCCCGAAATGCGGCATGTTTCTGGTGCCCGAGGGCGAGAGTGACACCCATGCCCCCCACGACCATTCCGGGCATGACAAAGCCGGCCATGATCATTCGGGGCATGGCCCCGGCTGCCACGGCCATGAGGATGACCCGGCGGCCGTAAAGGCGCTGAAGGGCGGCCAGTATGACACCGTTCCCGAAGGCTATGCCGGCACCGTCTATACCTGCCCGATGCATGCCGAGGTGCGCCATCCCGGACCCGGTTCCTGCCCGCTATGCGGTATGGCGCTGGAGCCGGAAACGATCAGCCTGGAGGATGACGGCCCGAACCTCGAATTGGTCGATTTCACCCGCCGGTTCTGGGTCGGCGCGGCTCTGACGGTTCCGCTGCTGGTTCTGTCGATGGGGCCATATCTGGGTTTCACCTTTTTTCAGGAGCTGTTGGGCGAACGCATTTCGCTCTGGTTCGAGCTTGCGCTTGGCACGCCGGTGATCCTGTGGTCGGGCTGGCCGTTCTTCAAGCGCGGCTACAACTCGTTCCGCACCATGAATCTCAACATGTTCAGCCTGATCTCGATGGGCGTCGGAGCGGCCTATATTTTCAGCATCGTTGCGGTGATAGCGCCGCAGATCTTCCCTGACGGGTTCCGGGATCCGGACTCCGGGGCCGTCGGCGTCTATTTCGAAGCCGCCGCAGTGATCGTCACGCTGGTCTTGTTGGGCCAGTTGATGGAACTGCGCGCCCGGGAAGGCACCGGCAAGGCCATCCGCGCGCTGCTGGACATGGCGGCCAAAACCGCCCTCGTGATCCGTCCTGACGGCACGGAGGAAGAGATTGATCTGGACCAGGTGCAGCTTGGCGATCACCTACGGGTGCGCCCCGGTGACAAGGTGCCGGTCGATGGCGTTGTCGTCGAAGGCCGCTCATCGGTCGATGAAAGCATGATCTCGGGCGAACCGGTGCCGGTTGAAAAGGTCGCGGGTGAGCCGGTGACGGGGGCCACGATCAACGGCACCGGCAGCCTGGTGATCGAGGCGACGCGCATCGGGGCCGACACCATGCTGAGCCAGATCGTGCAGATGGTCGCCAATGCACAACGCTCGCGCGCGCCGATTCAGAAATACGCCGACAAGGTGGCGGGGATGTTCGTTCCCGCGGTCATCGGCATTGCCATCTTCGCGTTCATCATCTGGTCGATCTGGGGGCCCGATCCCGCAATGGCCTATGGGCTGGTATCCGCCGTGGCCGTCCTGATCATCGCCTGCCCCTGTGCGCTTGGCCTTGCCACGCCGATGTCGATCATGACGGCAACCGGAACCGGGGCGCAGATGGGGGTGCTGATCAAGAATGCCGAAGCGCTGGAACGGTTCGAGAAGATCGACACGCTGATTGTCGACAAGACCGGCACCCTGACCGAGGGCAAGCCCAAACTGGTCGCGGTATTGCCCGAGCCAGGCCATGACGAGGCCGAAGTGCTGCGGCTGGCGGCGTCATTGGAACGCGGATCGGAACACCCGCTGGCCGAGGCCATCGTGCGCGGTGCCCAGGACCGTGGCGTCACCTTTGCCAAGGCCGAGGATTTCGAGGCCATCACCGGCAAGGGCGTGATGGGCCGGGTGGATGGCAAGGCTGTTGCTTTGGGCAATGGCGCGCTGATCCAGGATATGGGGCTGGACAGCGGCGCGCTGGTCGATACCGCAAATGCGCGGCGCGACGAGGGCGAAACGGTGATGTTCATCGTGCTGGACGGGGCCATTGCCGGGCTGGTCTGTGTGGCCGACCCGGTCAAGGAAACCACACCGGATGCCCTCAAGGCGCTGCACGCGCTCGGCTTTCGCATCATCATGGCGACAGGCGACAATGAGCGCACGGCGCAGGCGGTCGCAAACCGTCTGGGCATTGACGAGATCCGCGCCGATGTTCTGCCCGAGGACAAGGCCCGCATCATCCGCGAGCTGCAGGCCGAAGGCAAAAAGGTCGCCATGGCCGGAGACGGGGTCAATGACGCCCCCGCGCTGGCCCAGGCCGATGTTGGCATCGCGATGGGCACAGGGGCCGATGTCGCCATCGAAAGCGCCGGAATCACGCTGGTCAAGGGCAATCTTGACGGCATCGTGCGGGCCCGCAAGCTCAGCCAGGCGACAATGCGCAACATCCGGCAGAACCTGTTTTTTGCGATGATCTACAACGCCTCGGGCGTGCCGATTGCAGCGGGTATCCTGTTCCCGTTCTTCGGCATCCTGATCGGCCCGATCTTTGCCGCTTTCGCGATGAGCGCCTCCTCGCTGTCTGTTGTGCTGAACGCACTCAGACTGCGGCGGCTGAAATTCTGAATGGGAGAGTTACGATAAGCCATCATCAAACAGTTTGGTCCATTCAGAACCGTCGGGGCAGCACCCAAACCTGCTGCCCCGGCGGAGTTGTGTCACGAGTGCAGAGGGCCGACAGCAATGCCGGCCCTCTTTTTTCAACCATTTCCACAGCTGCGCAGCCATTTTCAGCACCAGTTGTGGCCCCAGGATATGATGCGGCGATCGGACGTGCCAATGCTGCGCCAGGCGCGAATTTGGCATCGGCCCCTCGGACAGGGCCAGGATCGCCGGGCAATGCCATAGGCTTGACCGACGCGGAGGATCGGCTCGAATGTTAGACGAAACGGCGCAAACAATAAGGAAAGAAGCTTGAGAAACGACCACATGAGGACAATTATCAACTTACAGTGAAGGGAAAAAACAATGAAAAACCTGAAACAGGGAACAGCAATTATCGGCGCCGTCATGACCGTCGCATTATTTGCGGTTGAAACGCCGGCGCAAGCGGCATCCGACATGGACGACATGCCGGGCATGGTATCGGCCGGGCTGGTCATTCCGATTATGGATTCGGCCAATGGCCGGGCACTTTTCGCGTCAACGGGCTGTGTCGTCTGCCATTCGATCAACGGTGTCGGCGGGTTTGACGCACCGATGCTGGATGCCGAATTCATGGACCGGCCAATGAACCCTTTCGACTTTGCCGCCAACATGTGGCGCGGGGCCGAAACCATGGTTGAGATGCAGCGCGAGGAACTGGGCGATGTGATCCAGATCTCGGGTCAGGATCTGGCCGATATCATCGCCTTTGTTCATGATCCCGCAGAACAGGCGCTGTTCTCGGAGGATGACATCCCCGAAGATATCCAGGCACTGATGTTGCATGCCGAATCCGAATCCGAGGACGAGGAACACGACTGAAGTCAAAGACCTGCGGATATGGCGGGCGGCCCGTCTGCCATATCCGAAACCCAAGGAGGATTGAAAATGCAAGCTCAGGACATCATGACCAGAAACGTCATCTCAGCCGCGCCAGATGCCAGTATCGAAGCGGTCGTCGCTTTGATGATGGACAACCACATCTCCGCGGTGCCGATCCTTGATGCGGACGGCGCAATACTTGGACTGATCAGCGAGGGCGATCTGATGCGCCGTGTGGAGGGGGCCGAAAAGCGCCGCAAATCATGGTGGCTGTCGCTGTTTTCGGGATCCGACAATACGGCGGCGGATTTTATCGCCATGCGCAGCCGCCGCGCCACCGACATCATGTCCCATCCGGTTGAAGTGGTGGCCCCCGACATGCCGGTTGCCGATATCGCACGTCTGCTGGAGAAAAAGCGGATCAAGCGGGTGCCGGTGGTCAAGGATGGCCAGATGATCGGGATTGTCAGCCGCGCCAACCTGTTGCAGGCGCTGGCAACCGTGCCGATTGTAACGGTGGACACGATGGCCAGCGACCGCGAAAAGCGCGATATTGTTCTGGCGGCCCTGGCGCGGGTTCCGGGGCTGAACCCCGCGCATCTCAATGTCTTGGTCGAGGGTGGTCGCGTCGATGTCTGGGGGCTTGTCGGATCCGATGCCGAGGAAAACGCCGCAAAAGTGGCGATCGACAACATCGAGGGGCTTGATCAGGTTTCGCTCCATCTTGGCCGGATGCCCGATTATGCGTGGGGCATGTAGATTTACCGCCAAGGCCACCCATTCCGTATGAGCGGCTGCAGGGGCTGACGGCCCGGCTTGCGGGCCGGGCAATCTGACCTGGCGTCAAGGATTGCCGGATAGGGTTCGGCATGGCCTGCGAAGGGAAACTTGTCCTGAAACACGGTTTTATCCCGTTCACCGTCGGCCTGTTGGGTCTGGTGCCTCCGGGTGAAGGCCGGTCGCGGGGGGGGGCTGCGCCGGGCTGTCCTGTCCGGTGCCATTGTGGGTCGCTTGAGCAGAGATCTGCACAACAAGAAACAGGCGGGCCCGATGCCCGCCTGCCTTGTTTTCCGAGATATCGAAAAGTGATCAGCTGGCGTGATCTGCCCCGATGGTCACCAGGGCCTCCATACCTGCGGCACGGTGGCCGGGCACGTTGCAGGCGATGATCAATTCCTCCTGATCGCCGCTGAAGGTCCAGACCAGTTCGGTGGATTGGCGCGGCTCAAGCAGACGCGAATTTGCGTCCAGATGCATCCGGCCGGCTTCGATCATGCGATCATGGCGCAGCACACGGGTGGTCATCATGCCTTCCGCCATCAGAGCGCGCATTTCGCCGGCATGGATGTCTTGCATCTCTTCGGTGCCGATGGCGAATTCATGCACAACGCGACCGCTGTTGTTCAGCACAAAGCGGACCGTTTCGCCGCGTTCGACATCGAAACTGGAGGGGTCGAAATACATCTCGCCAAGATCGACTTCGATCACCCGGTCAATATGCGATACATCGCCTGCCTGACCAATATCGACGGCAACGCCATGGCCAATATCGGCCAGGGCGGCCGTTGCACCAAATATTGCGAAGGGCAGCAGAGCGGCGCTGATTGCGTGGCGAACATGGGTGGTATTCATCGGACGTTCCTTTGTTTTCAGCAATGCAAACGACAGATCGGCACGCCCAAAGATCACCTTTCGGGCCCAGACCTTGCAGGGGCGCAGCGAGTGCCTTTTGCTGATGATTTGTTAGGCCAGACCGGCGGTTTTGTCTTTGCGTTGGATCAGGAAATTCCTTGCGCCAGATCAAACGAAATCGGCAATTGCGATGCGAGGTCGGGAACGTGCTGATGAACCGGCTTCAGGGCTGGGTGCCCGGCGCAACACCGGCAGCTGCA
This sequence comes from Alterinioella sp., assembly GCF_058343375.1. Lineage (NCBI taxonomy): Bacteria > Pseudomonadati > Pseudomonadota > Alphaproteobacteria > Rhodobacterales > Paracoccaceae > Alterinioella > Alterinioella sp. The sequence continues at coordinate 41,094 of NZ_JBTUJH010000043.1, read as the reverse complement.
GGCCGCGACCGGGCAGAACCGGCCCTGTCAGAACGGGCAAGGCCGCCGACCCCGAAAAAGGGTCGGCGGCGACAGACCGGGCGCGGCCTGCAGCTGCCAGATACGGGCGTTCAGCTGGCTTCTGGCGCGACGTCGCTGCGATTGCGCCGCTTGCGCCAGGTCGCCAATGATGCCGCGATCTGCAGGATCACAACAAAACTGACAATACCGACAAACGGCCATTGAAACCAGTTCGGTTCAGGCGTCGGACGATCGAAATCGAGGAAATGCATGAACAGGAAATACCCGGTATGAACCACCGTCAGCCACCACAGCACATAGGTGCCCTGCTGCACGAATTTCCACACCGAATTTCCCAACCAGCGCTGACTGAAATCGTTTGATGTGAGGGCCAGAATGGCCCCGTAAAGCAGTGCCAGAATACCGATCAGGTTGGCCAGGCCAAACCCTTGCTGGACCATGACATATTGCCGAAGCCCGGGGTGATATTCGAACCCGATCAGGCGCATGAGATCCCATTGCACCCAACCGACCAGGATAATCGTGGCATGGATCAGCGCCAGGATGACGGCATAGATGCCCAGTTCGCGCCGATAGGGCAGAACCTTGACGAACACGCGCCATAGCCGCGACATCGGCCCAAGCGCCATCGCCATCGCCACCAGCACCAGCGACACGTCGCCGATGGCCCGGTTCCAGCGATGCATTTCCGACCATTGTGCCCGACTATACAAAAAGAACGCCGTTCCTGCCACCGATAGCAAAATCACGACCAGGTGGCGCACCCACCAGGATTTCACGAGCGTATTTCCCACTGCCATCTTAATATTTTCTCCCCTGTCAAGTTCCGGTCATTCCGGTGCCGGTGCGGTCCACCGGGACAGATATAGGCGCTGAAAGACAAAAACCAAGGTAATCGCAATTGCGGCGTAAAGAACAATTGCGGGATCGGTGCGCAGCTTCATGGCTGTAAACGCCACCAGCACGACCGCATCAAAGCCAAGCGCCAGGATCACGACCATCGGATTTGCGCCGATTTGTCGGCGCATGTAACGCAAGACGCCCCAATGCACGATCATATCCATGATCAGGTAGAAAAAGGCCCCAAGGCTCGCAATCCGCCCGAGATCGAAAAATACCGCCAGCGTCGAGGCGATAACGACCGTGTAGACCAATGTGTGGCTGCGCACCGGCCCGGACATGCCGAAATGGCGATGCGGGATCATGTTCATCTCTGTCAGCATCGCCAACATCCGCGAGACCGCAAAAACGCTGGCCAGCACGCCCGAAGCAGTGGCCACGGCGGCCAGCACAATCGTCAGGTAGAAACCGGCCTCTCCCAATGCCGGGGCGGCGGCCTCGGCCAGCGAATAATCCCTGGCCGCAATGATCTGATCAATGGTCAGGCTGGATCCGACCGCAAAGGCGACCAGCAGGTAGACGACCACACAGATTGCGATCGAGATCATGATCGTGCGGCCGACATTGCGGTGCGGATCGGTGATTTCGCCGCCGCTATTGGTGATGGTGGTGAAACCCTTGAAGGCCAGAATGGCAAGCGCGACCGAGGCGATGAAGCCCACGGTATCAAACCCTGTCGAGGTCTCGCTGGCGGCTGAGAACTGGAATCCGCTGGTCCACAGGGCGGCAATCCCGAACAGCGCGATACCACCGATCTTTATCGTGGCCATCACCAATGAGAGCATACCAACCGACCGGCTGCCGGCCATGTTGACGGCGAAGGCAAAGAGGATGACGCCCACGGCCAGGATCGGCACCAGCGGGCCACCGGTAATGTCAAAGGGCCGCAGAACATAGGTGGCAAAGGTCCGCGCGACCAGGCTTTCGGAAATAACCATCGACAGCGCCATCAACAGTGAAGCCGCGGCCGCAATCGCGCCCGGCCCATAAGCCTTTTGCAGGATCATGGCGATGCCGCCCGAGGACGGCCAGGCGTTCGACATCTTGATGTAGCTGTAAGAGCTGAACCCGGTAACGACGGCCCCGGCAATGAAGGCCAGCGGGAAAAGCGGCCCGGCCAGTTGCGCGATCTGACCGGTCAGGGCAAAAATTCCGGCCCCGATCATCACGCCCGTGCCCATCGCAACCGCGCCGCCGAGGCTGATGGAGGCTTTGTCTTCAGCCTCGCCGCCGTGTTCATGTTCCATGATTTATGGCTTTCATCTGCTGTGTGTTTCAGGGGCGACGGTGCCGCCGCACCATGCTGGCACCGGTCATCAGATCGCCTCGGAAGGATCATTTTCCAACTGCATCAGACGCCGTTGCAGCCGCGCATTTTCATCGGCAAGCGCCAGCACCAGGGCCGCGCCGGCAATGTTGAGGCGCAGATCGCTCTGCAGACGACGCACCCTGGCGATGACGGTGATGCTTGAGCTATCAAATCGCCACGCCGTCCGGCCTGATCCGACCGGTTCCAGAATGCCCTCTTCGACCAGTTCGATGACCCAATCCGCGCGCGATCCGCAGATGCGGCACAGATCAATCAGGGTCAGGGCGCTGACAATTTCGCACGTCGGACCCGATGGTGTGCTGGCGGCCATGATCTACCCTCCTGCTTTCTTGCGCGGATCATAGGTCATCTCGCGCGCCATTTCTTCATAAAGTTGCCGTGCCTTTGCGGTCTCGACCGGCGGAATGACGATCTTGATCACGCCATAAAGATCGCCCGGCGGTTTGCCGGGAATTCCGCGACCCTTCAGGCGCAGCTTCTTGCCCGGTTGGGAATGGTCCGGCACCCGCAATTCAACCCGCCCGCTCGGCGTGTCCACGCTGACCCGGGCCCCAAGTGCGGCCTCCCACGGGGTGACGGGCAGATCCATGAAGACATCGCGCCCCTCGACGCGGTATCCCGGGGGCACCCTCAGGGCCACTTCAAGGTAGAGATCACCGGGCTTTCCCCGACCGATACCGGGTGCGCCCTGCCCGGTCAGGCGAATATGCTGCCCCTCGGTCACGCCTTTGGGGATCGTGACCCGGATCGCGCGTTCGCGCAGCACGATATGGCCCTCTGCATCCAGTTCGGGTTTGCGCAGGGTGAAGTCGCGGCTACCGCCCCTGTAGGCCTCTGCTAAATCAATGATGATCTTGGCATGATGGTCCTGCCCTGGCGCATGCATCCGGGCACCCGGACGCGCCCCGCGATCAGCGCCGCGCGCGAACAGATCCTCAAAGAAATCGCCAAACTGATCCGGATCGGCCTGCGTGTAGCCGCCGCCGGAAAACTCGAACCCGTCATCCCAGTCGGGCGGCGGGCGAAACTCCTGACCCTCCTTCCAGTTGGCACCCAACTGATCATAGGCGGCGCGTTTTTCAGGGTCCTGCAACACCTCATAGGCTTCGCCGACCTCTTTGAATTTCCGTTCGGACATCTCGGCATCCGGTCCGGTATTCACATCGGGATGATGTTTGCGCGCCAGTTTGCGATAGGCGCGCTTGATATCTTCCGCACTCGCGCCCCGTTCGAGGCCCAGTGCCTTGTAATAGTCCTTGTAGTCCATATTTCTGCGCTACCTTAGCAAAACCCCGCCGGGGCTCAATTCTCCGAAATTCACAAGTGCCGACACCTGTATCTATTCACCGCCCCCGCCGCGGATGCCAGACTTATCTGACCGCTGCCTTGATCAAGAGCAATTGGCGGCGGGGTTTCTGCCCTTGATGTAATGCCCGGAACCATTGACAATGCCAATTGCCGCAATCGCCGCCAAGGGGCCCAACATGCCGTCTGATCCATCCACATCCCTGCCCGGACTGCCGCTGGAAGATACCGGGCTGACCAAGGCGGACCCCGCGAGCGCGCCGAAAACCACCGGGCGGTCGCGTCTGCTCCTGATTCCGCTGATCATGGCAAGCCTGTTCATCGGCGCGGTCATCGGCATGTATTTTCAGCCACCCGGCCTGCGCGCCTTTTTCAGCGCCACCGGGTTGCTGCCGGGTGCCGGCACCGATACGCCCATTGCCGTGGCCATTCAGCAGGTGGTCGCGCAGGAACGCGTCGCGGTATTGAGCGAGGGCGATGTCGTGGCCCTGGGACGGATCATTCCGCGCGGCGATGTGATCAGCGTCGCCACCCCATCGGGGGCCGGGGATGCAAGGATTGCCGAATTGCGGGTCGCGGTGGGCGACGTGGTCGCGCAGGGCGATATCCTGGCGGTGCTCGACAATTTGCCGCAATTGCAAAGCGCGGTCGCCTCAGCCGAGGCCGCGTTGCGGGTGCGCGAGGCCAATCTTGCGCAAACCCGGGCTGCGATCTCGGCCAGTCTGGCAGAAGCGCAGGCCTCGCTTGAGCGCAGCGAAGCCACTGAAGCCGCCGCGCAATCCGAACTTGAACGCGCCACCGCGCTGTTTGAACGCGGCGTGATAACGCGGGCGGATTTCGATCAGGTCGTGGTGCGCGCCAATGAGGCCGGGCGCGATGTCGAACGCGCGCTGGCCACGCTGTCGCGCTATGCCACGGGGTCGGAAACCGTGCAGGCCGATATCGCGGTGGCCGAGGCCAATCTGGACGCCGCCCGGGCCGATCTGGAACGCAGCCAGCAAGATCTGGAGCGCGCCTATGTCCGCGCCCCCGAAAGCGGCATGGTTCTGGAGATCAATGTGCGCGCCGGCGAACGGCCGGGCACGCTCGGGATCATTGATCTGGGCGATACCAGCCAGATGACGGTCGAGGCTGAGGTCTATCAGACCATGATCGGGCGCGTCACCATCGGTGACCCCGTCACCATCAGCGCCGACGCCCTGTCGCGCGATCTGACCGGCGTGGTCTCGGCCATCGGGCTTCAGATCGGGCGCCAGTCGATCACGTCGGATGATCCGGCGGCCAATACCGATGCCCGCGTGGTGGATGTGATCGTGACGCTGGACGCGGCATCCTCGGCCACGGCCAGCCGGTTCACCAATCTCGAGACCATCGTGCGGATCGACGCGGGCCGCGTGGAATGAGCCGTCTGCTGACCTTGCTGTTTGGCCGCCTGCCGATCGGCTGGCTGCAACTGACCCACAGCCGGGGCCGGTTTTTTGCCGCCGTGGCGGGGGTGGGCTTTGCCAATCTTCTGGTCTTCATGCAGCTTGGCATCATGGGCGCGCTGAACGAATCGACCATCGCCCCCTATTCGATGTTGCGGGCCGATATCATCTTGTCATCAGAGGATGGCAACACCCTGACCGATGGCGGTCATATCGCGCGCGCGCGGATGTTTCAGGCGCTTGGCGTGCCGGGCGTGGCCGCAGCGACACCGCTCTTTATCGGCAACCTGCCCTTTACATTGGCGGACGGGTCGCAGGTCTCGCTGCTGAGCTTTGGCATGGATATTTCCCAACCCGGTTTTGCCTCGGCTGAGATTGCGGCGTCTCTGGAGCGGCTGAGCCGTGAAAACACGGTCCTGCTGGATCGCGACACCCGCGGCATTCCGCCTGATGTGATCGAGGGTCTGAACACCGGGACCCCGTTTGCCTTCGAGACCGGCGGCAACACCCTGACCGCCATCGGCACCATGCAGGTGGGCGGCGGGTTTCTGGCCGATGGCATGATGATGATGTCGGACCAGACGTTCTTGCGCGCCTTTCCCGGGCGCAGCAGCGGCGCGCCCAACCACATCCTGATCCGGGTCGATGATGGCGTTTCGGTCGATGCCGTCATTGCCCGCCTGCAAGCGGCCCTGCCCGAGGGCAATCTGAGAATTCAAAGCCTTGTGGGATCGGCCCGGGCAGATCAGGCCTATATGTCGGTCGAGCGGCCAACCGGCATCATTTTCGGCTTTGGCGTGTTCATGGGCATTCTGGTGGGGCTGGTGATTGTCTACCAGGTGCTGTCGACCGATGTCGCCGATCACTTGCGCGAATACGCCACCTTCAAGGCGATGGGATACGGGCAACCGTTCTTTCTGGGGGTCGTGTTCGAGGAGGCAATCATTCTGGCGGTGTTCGGCTTCATCCCGGGGCTTCTGGTATCTATGGCGCTTTATAGCGGGCTGGTGGCGGTGACGGGCCTGCCGGTCGCCATGGATGCAAGCCGGGCGATCCTGGTCTTTCTGGGAACGCTGGCGGCCTGTACATTATCCGGTGCCATCGCCACAAGGCGCCTGGCCAATGCTGATCCGGCGGATCTGTTTTGAGAGGTGCCCCCCCGATCACGGTTCAGGGCCTGAACCATTTTTTCGGCACCGGCGAGGCGCGCAAACAGGCCATCTTTGACATCAACCTGACCATTGCGCGCGGCAGCCTGACCATATTGATGGGGCCGTCCGGGTCGGGCAAGACGACGCTGCTGACGCTGATCGGCTGCCTGCGCGAGGTGCAGGCGGGCAGTGTTCGGGTTCTGGGCCATGAACTGAACGGCAGTGATGAGGCGACGCTGGTCGGGTTGCGCCGCCGACTTGGCTTTATCTTTCAGGCCCATAATCTGCACGAAAGCCTGACCGCCACGCAAAATGTCCTGATGGGGCTGCAGGTGCATGGCGACGTGAACGCTGCCAAGGGTCGCCGGGCGGCGCATCACATTCTGGACCTTCTGGGGCTGGCGGATCGGCGCGATTATCTGCCGGGCAACCTGTCGGGCGGGCAGAAACAGCGCGTCGCGGTGGCCCGGGCGCTGGTTTCCAACCCCGAGATCGTGCTGGCCGATGAACCGACGGCGGCGCTCGACAAGGAGTCCGGTCATACCGTTGTCGAGATGCTCAAGGCGCTTGGGCAGACCCGCGGCACCACCACCGTGATGGTGACGCATGACCCCCGGATCCTCGAAATGGCGGACAGGGTCATCACGCTCGAGGACGGGCGCATCGTGTCGGACAGGCCGGGCTAGGCTCGGGCCGGTCAGGGCAGCCATTGGAAATTTGTTGACAAGTTAAGCATTTTGATTAACAAGACAACTATTCGATGGGGGGATCCGGTGCCACATTTTCAGATCGATTATTCCCCCAATCTTGAGGACCGCCTTGATATTGCAGGGTTATGCGTGGCCCTGCGCGATGCAGCGGTCGAAACGGGCGTGTTCCCGCCCGCCGGTATCCGCGTCAGGGCGACGGCCTGCAGCCATGCGGTGATTGCCGATGGCAACCCCGATCATGCCTTTCTGGACCTCTCGGTGCGCCTGCGTATGGGCCGCGATCTTGCCACCCGCAAAGCCGCGACAGCCACCATATTTGCCGCGGCCCGCACCTATTGCGCCGATGTCATGGCGAGCTCGTCCCTGATGCTGTCGATGGAAATGCGCGATATCGACCCGGAGTTGAGCCCAAAGGCAAGCTCGATCCGGGACCACCTGTGACCGGCCCTGCCTCGCACCCCCCGAAAGGAGGCGCAATGCCCATTCCAGCCCCGAACCTGACGCCGCCCTTCAACATTGTCCGCCTCAGCCATGTCGAACTGATGGTCACCGACCTGGCCTGGGCAAGGCGGTTTTATGTCGACACGATCGGCCTGCAGGTCAGTTTCGAGGATGCCAGCCATATCTATCTGCGCGCGATGGAGGAACGCGGCCACCATTGCGTGATCCTGCGCAAGGCGGCGGCGGGCGCGGTCGGTGTTCTGGGTTTCAAACTGTGGGGCGAGGAGGATCTGGACCGCGCCGCCGACTGGTTCGCCGCCCGCGACCTGCCGACGGCCTGGGTGGAGCGCCCCTTCATGGGCCGGGTTCTGGCCACCCGCGACCCACATGGCATTCCGCTGGAATTTTACGCCAGCATGGACCGGCTGGCCCCGATCCATCAGAAATACGCCCTTTATCAAGGCGTCAAACCGCTGCGGATCGACCATTTCAACATGTTCAGCCCGGATGTCGATGCCTCGGTGCGGTTCTATGGCGATATGGGGTTTCGCGTCACCGAATATACCACCGATGAGCAGAGCGGGCGCATCTGGGCCGCCTGGATGCACCGCAAGGGCGGCGTGCATGACGTGGCTTTCACCAATGGCACCGGCCCGCGGCTGCATCATCTGGCATTCTGGGTGCCGACGCCGCTCAATATCATTGATCTGCTCGATCTGATGTCGACCACCGGCTATATCGACCATATCGAACGCGGCCCCGGCCGGCATGGCATTTCCAACGCCTTCTTCCTCTATATCCGCGACCGCGATGGCCACCGGACCGAGCTCTATTGTTCCGATTATCAGACCGTTGATCCCGATCTTGAGCCGATCAAATGGGATCTCAAGGATCCGCAACGCCAGACCTTGTGGGGGGCCCCTGCCCCGCGCAGCTGGTTCGAGGAAGGATCCGAATTTGACGGCGTTGCAACGCAGGCGAGCGATTTGAACGCATCGCCCATTATCGCGCCATGAGCCGGGATATCATGCGCTTTGCCAGTTTCACCGCCGAGGGGCGGGCGCAATATGGCGCAGTGGCCGAGGGTGGCATGATCGCCCTGTCGGATGAGTTTCCGCAATGGGCGACGCTGCGTGATGTGATTGAAAATGCAGGATTTACCGCGCTGGAGGCTGCTGCGAAAACCCGTGCGGTCACCCACCCGGACGGATCATTCCGGTGGGACATCCCGGTGCCGAACCCCGAGAAAATCATCTGCGTCGGGGTCAATTTCCCCGATCGCAACGCCGAATACAAAGATGGCAAGGCGGCCCCGCCCAATATGTCGCTCTTTATCCGCTTTGCGCGGTCCTTTGTCGGCCACCAGACGCCGCTGACCCGCCCGCCCGAAACGCAGCAGCTGGATTATGAGGGTGAAATTGCGGTGGTCATCGGCAAGGGCGGGCGGCGCATTCCGCAGGCCGACGCCCTGGGCCATATTGCGGCCCTGACGCTGTGCAACGAGGGCACGCTGCGCGATTGGGTGCGCCACGCCAAATTCAACGTGACCCAGGGCAAGAACTGGGATGGCTCGGGCGCGATGGGGCCGTGGCTGGTGCCCTTTCACGCGCCCGAACAGATCACCGATATCGGGCTGGAGACCCGCGTCAATGGCGCGCTGCGCCAGGCGGACCGCACTGGGCGGATGCTGTTTCCGGTGGCGCGCCAGATCGAATATATCTCGACCTTCACGACGCTTGTGCCCGGCGATATCATCGTTACCGGCACGCCCACCGGGGCCGGGGCCCGGTTCGACCCGCCGATCTGGCTGGTGCCGGGCGATGAGATCACGGTCAGCGCCGAAGGCATCGGCACATTGTGCAACGGTGTGGTCGACGAATGACCCCCGATCAGATCCAGGCCGCCGCGTTGATGCTGCATGAGGCCGAGCGGACCGGCCAGCAATGCGGCCTGCTGAGCCTGGCCCATCCCGGCATGACGCTGGATGATGCCTATGGCGTGCAGGCGGCGCTGGTGGCGCGCAAACTAGCGGCCGGGGCCGCCGTGATCGGCTGGAAGATCGGGCTGACCAGCCGCGCCATGCAGCAGGCGCTCAACATCACCACCCCCGATAGCGGCGTCTTGCTGGACGATATGCTGTTTCAGACCGGCGACAGCGTGCCGCAAGGGCGCTTCATTCAGCCCCGCGTCGAGGCCGAGATTGCCTTTATCCTGCGCGCGCCGCTCAAGGGGGCAGATATTGCCCGCGCCGATGTGATTGCCGCCACCGATTACGTGGCCCCGTCGCTTGAGATCCTCGATACAAGAGTGCTGCGCCACGACAAGGCAACCGGCACGGCGCGCATCATCACCGATACGGTATCGGATAACGCCGCCAATGCGGGTATCGTGTTGGGTGCGGAGCGCCACGGCGTCGAGGATCTTGATCTGCGGTGGGTCGGGGCCGTGGTGAAGCGCAATGGCGTGGTCGAGGAAACCGGGCTTGGCGCGGGCGTGCTGGATGATCCGGTCACCGGCATTTTGTGGCTGGTGCATCGCCTGGCGCGCTATGGTGGCGGGCTGTCTGCCGGTGATATCGTCTTGTCAGGGTCGTTCATTCGCCCTGTCGAGGCCCCGTCCGGCAGTGTTTTCCAAGCCGATTTCGGCCCCTTCGGTGCGGTCGATCTGTGCTTCGCCTGACAGACCGCCCGCATATCGTCAGACCGCCTTGACCAGCCCCTGCGCCACCCATTCATCGAAAATCTCCAACGCCGCAGTGACAAAGCCGGGATCGTTGATATGAACATCCAGATTGTGCAGTGCGACATTGTCCGGGCAATGCGCCGCAAGCTCCTCCAGAAAGGCCGACAGACCATCGGGGTTGTGCAGATCGGCCCCCGGCCTGTCCCATTCACCGCAGCCGCGTTCGGGCAGCAACAGCGCGGTCGGGCCGGTGGCGCGGGCAAGCTGCGCGGCATGGGCCCGCGCACCGATCCGCACTTCCGCCTCATTCAACACGATCGAGGTGATCAGCCGGTTATGGGCGTGGCGCGGGTGACCCTGCCATTTTTCCGGCAGATCGGCCCATCCGGCGATATCGACCAGATCATAGCACCCCGGGGCCACCAGTTGCGGAATGCCCGCCGCCCCCGCATTGGTCAGCCGGTCCGCGCCCGAGGACACGTTGGAGCCATGCACATGATTGCCAAGCTCCTGGGTGCAGAAATCGAACACGCAGGCAAAGCCGCCCTGCCCGGCCATCGATTCAAAGGCCCGCCCGCCCATGCCGGTGGCGTGAAACACCGCGACATCATAGCCGCGCGCCTCCAATGCCGGTTTCAGCGTGGTGATGTATTTCAAGGCCGAGGTGCCCAGGCTGGTCACCCCGATAAGTGGCCGCTCAGTGCGCGGGGGCTCAACCGCGCGGGCCGCCCCCAGAACCGCGCCCGCCGCCTGTGAAAGCGCCGATTTGCAGACTGAGCTGAGCCCGTATAGCCCGCCCGCCCACAAGATCATCTGCGTATCGGCGGCCATCCGTTCGGGCGGGATCAGCGGCGAGAATGCCACCGTGCTGACAATGTATTTCGGCACCCCGAGCGGCAGCGCATTGCAGACATCCAGCGCCAGATCGGTGCCCATCGAACCGCCCAGGATCAGCGCGCCGTCAATCCGCCCGTCGCGCTGCAACCGGGCCGCCAGTGCCGATGCCCCGCGCGCCATGATCTGCATCGCGGTGTTCTCACTGCCGCTGTCGATGGCGGCCTGAATGCTGCTGCCCGCCGCCTCAGCCACATCATGTTTCGAGATCTCGGTGGGCAGCTCCGGATCGCCCAGAACACTGACATCCATCGCCAACGCCCTGCCGCCCTGGCCCCTGATCCGGTCACAGATATAGCTCAACTCGTCGTTTTTGGTGTCATAGGTTCCGATCACCAGAATGGTTTTATCTGCGCTCACTTTCCCCTCCCTGCCCGCGCTCATAGCTTGATCCAGGCGGTTTTCAGATCGACATATTTATCAAAGGCATGCAGTGATTTGTCATGGCCATTGCCCGATTGGCCGATCCCGCCCAATGGCACGGTTCCATCAGCCCCGCCATAGGTGTTGACATGCACCACCCCGGCCCGCACCTCCCGCACCATCCGATGCGCCCGGCCCAGATCAGCGGTCCAGACCCCCGCCGCCAGGCCAAATCTGGTGCTGTTGGCCAGTGCCACGGCCTCGGCCTCATCCTGAAAGGCGGTGACGGCCAGGACCGGGCCGAAGATCTCGTTCTGGGCGATATCGGCGTCGGGCGTGACGCCGGTGAAAATCGTGGGTTCCATGTAGTAACCGCCGGTGTCCGTCAAGACCCGGTCCCCGCCCGTGATCAGGTTAGCCCCCTGATCCTGCGCCCGCGCCACAAATTCCAGGTTCTGATTCAACTGACGGGCCGAATTTACCGATCCCATCATGGTTCTCAGATCCAGCGGATCCCCGACCCGCATCCCGGCGGCAATTTCGGCCACCCGGGCGACAAAATCATCATGGATCGTGGCCTGAACCAACAGCCGCGATCCGGCGACGCAGACCTGACCGGAATTGCGGAAAATGCCGAAAGCCGCCGCCGTGGCCGCCGCCTCCAGATCGGGGCAATCGTCAAAGATGATATGGGGCGATTTGCCGCCAAGCTCCAGAAACACCCGTTTCAGATTGGACCGGGCGGAATATTCCAGCAAGCGCCGCCCGGTGCCGCCCGAGCCGGTAAAGACCAGCACATCGACATCCATCGACAGGCCAAGCGCCTGGCCCGCCACCGCGCCTTCGCCAAATACCAGGTTCAAAACCCCCGGCGGCAGCCCTGCATCATGCGCCAGTTCGACCATGCGCAACAGGCTCAGCGATGCCGTTTCGGCGGGTTTCAGGACCACGCTATTGCCCGCCGCCAGTGCCGGGCCCAGTTTCCACGCCCCGATCATCATCGGAAAGTTCCACGGGATGATGGCCCCGACGACGCCCACGGGCTGGCGGTGGATCAGGCCCAGAATGCCGGGATCGGTGGGCGCGATCTCTCCGTAAATCTTGTCCAGCGCCTCGGCGTAATAGCGGATGGTCGCGGCGGCGGAACCGGGCTCGGCCTTCAGCGCCATGGCGATCTCGGTGCCATTGTCACGCACGCCCAGAACGGCAAGTTCCAGCGCGTTGGTCTCGATCAGCTCGGCCCATCGGTGCAGCACCTTCTTGCGACCGGCCGGTGCCATGCGCGACCAGCGGCCATCCTCAAACGCGGCCCGCGCGGCGCCCACCGCCCGGTCGATATCGGTGCCCGTGCCGCGCGCCACCCGGGTCAGAACCCGCCCGTCAATCGGTGAGATCACATCCATCACCGCGCCATCACTGGCCGCTGTGGCAACACCGTCAATCAGGTGCATGCACGGCGCGACGGGCTGCGCGCGCAGGGTGTCGATGGCGGATTGTTCTAACATCTGGACCTCATCTTTGCTGCGTATCATGCAGGTCGCTGTCGACCTCGCCGGGTCCGGCGCGAAACTCCCGGATCAAGGTGCGGATATGCAGCCCGATCACCACCAGGATGATCGCAAACAGGATCGCCGCAATGGGGCGGTCGATGAAATCCAGCGGCGTGGTGACCCGCGCCATGGCGCTGCGCAGTTTGACCTCCATGATGCCGCCAAGCACCATGCCCAGAATGATCGGAACCACCGGCAGATTGAGCCGCTTCAAGATCAGCCCCAACAGGCCAAAGCCCGCGGCAATGGCGCAATCAGTGATCGAATTTCGCAGTGAATAGACCCCGACAAAGGCAAGGATCAGGATCATGATGCCCAGAAAACGGGTGGGGATCTGGATGATCTTGGTCAACAGATTGGTCGAAAACAGCAAGAAGATCAGCACAAAGACATTCAGCACCAGCATCGCGATATACAGCGCCATCACGAAATCCATGTCGTTCTGGAAAAGCTGCGGGCCGGGAATGACATTATGCACATAAAATACCGACAGCATCATCGCGGTCAGCGCCTCACCGGGGATGCCCAGGGCCAGCAGCGGGATCATCGCCGCCGCCGGCACGGCATTATTGGCGGCCTCCGACGCGATCAGCCCCTCGGGCGATCCCTTGCCAAACAGCTCGGGCGATTTCGAGGTTTTCTGCGCATAGGTATAGGACAGGAACTGGGCGGTAAATTCGCCCACCCCCGGAATGGTCCCCATCATCACACCAAAGGAGGCCGCGACGGTGGCGACACGTTTATAGAGCCAAAGCTCGCGAAACCCCGACAACATGGCGCCGCTGACCGGTTGCGCCTCGGGGCTGCTGTCTTTTTCCAGCAGTAACATGAAGGCCTGGCTGATGGCAAAAAGCCCCAGAACCACGACAATCAGGTTGACGCCCGAGGCCAGCCAGCTCTGCTCGAACGTGTAGCGCCTGGTATAGGTCACGGCATCCAACCCGATAGTGTTGATGAAAATGCCGAAACTGACCAGCATGCCGGCGGCCAGCACCTGACCGCGATGCGCCAGCACGACCAGGATGATGCCAAGCAATGCGGCCAGAAAAATCTCGCGGCTGCCGAACATCGGCGCGACAATCGCCAGCAGGGGCGAGAGCAGGATCAGACAGACAATCCCGAATATGCCGCCAAAGAAAGACGCCGAATAGGCCAGCGAGATGGCGCGCCTTGCCTCGCCATTTCTGGTCATCGGATAGCCGTCATAGGTGGTCAGCGCGTTGGTTGCCGTGCCCGGCGTGTTGATCAAAATCGCCGGAATTGCGCCGCCATACATCGATGATCCGTAAATTCCCAACAGCACCGTCAGCCCGACAATCGGATCCAGCGCGAAGGTTGCAGGCAGAAGGATGGCGATGGCCACGGCCGGGCCGACGCCCGGGATTGCGCCGATGATCACGCCGCCGATCGACCCGACCAGAAGCGCCACCAGAACATCCAGGCGGGCCAGAATGCCGATGGCCGATTGCAGGGTCTCCAACATTGGGCCGTCTCCTAGAAATAGGTCAGCATGAAGCTGCGCAGGGCATTTGGCAGCAGGTCATAAATGGCCCCGCCCGGAATACGAACCTGAAGGAATGTCTTGAAAATCAATACGATGGATACAGCACTTAAAGTTGCAGCCAGCATCATCCGCCAGCTTCGATAGCCGGCGCGCAAGCTCAGCACAAGCGCTGCCAGAACGGTCGCCAACAGGTATCCAAGCTGCGGAACCAGCCAGACATAGGCCATGAACCAGGCCACATATTCCAACCCCGACAGCCAGAATCCGACCTCGCGCCAGCGTCCCGGAATGCGCGGGCTGGCCAGTGATCCGATAAGATGCAGCGCCGCAAAACCCGTCATCGAGATCACCGATACCGCCGGCCAGAATACCGGGCGCGCAAACACGGAATTGCCGCCCGTCCAACTGACCTGGCTGCCCAGTTGCGACAGCAGAAAGGCTGAGAAAATCAGAAAAACAATCGCAAAAACGATATCGCCCGGCCTGCGATAGCGTTTGAACATGGCCTGAAGCGTCGCAAATCGGTGCATCGGCATCCCCCGTCGCGCATATCGGTTTCGGCGGCCCGAATATTTCCCGGGCCGCCGGTCACCGGTCGGATCAGTTGCCGAGAATGTCGGACAATCTGCCCAAGGTCTCGATATCGGCCTCGATCTGCGCCTCGGACGCGGCCACATCCTGCCAGTAGATCAGCGCGCCGGTCTGGGCTGCCAGTTCCTGGGCGGCCTCAGAAGCGATGGTTTCGCGGGCCACGGCGATGATCGCATCGCGCGCGTCCTGTGGGGTGTCACGCAGCACGAACAGACCGTTCCACAGAGCAATGTCCAGCTCAGGGGCCAGTTCCGTGACCGTCGGCGCATCAGGCGTCAGCGCGATCCGCTCGGGCCCGATACTGGCCAGCACCGTCACCTGATCGAGGCAGGGAAGGATCAGTTGCAGCGTGGTGTTGATGACATCGACATCACCCGAGGCCAGCGTATTGCAATCGAGCGCGTCAAAGGCGGCATCGGATGCAAAGGAAAACCCAAGCGATGCGGCCAGCGCCAGCGTGACCTGGGTCGGCACCAGCGGCGCGCCGAAATGGCCAAGTGCCACGTCATTGTCCTGCGCATAGGCGGCAAGCCCCGCCATATCATCATAGGGTGCATCAGCAGACACCGCGATGACAAAGGGATAGGTCAGGAAAATACCAAGCGGCTCGAACGGGTTCGGGTCAAGCTCGGGAATGCCGAGCATCGGTCCGACCGTGGGGATCGCGATGATGAAAGACCCGACCGTGTAGCCATCGGCAGGCGCATTGGCCACCGAGATCGCGCCGGGGAACGGGCCACCGCCGCCGCCGGGCCGGTTCACCACGGCCGCGGGCACACCATAGGTCTGCTGAAAATTATCGGCAATCATCCGGGTCAGCACGTCCTCCAGATCGCCCGGCGGCCAGGGCACCACGAATTCGACCGGGCGGTCGGGGTATTCTTCGGCAGCCGCCGCCCCGACCATCGCCATTGTGGCGACCGCCGCCCCGCACAGGATATTTGACAGTTTCATGAGTTCCTCCCTATGGTTCATTATACGAACCGCTGTTATTAAATTAAGGTTGCCGTGTTAATCAATTTCTGTCAAATCTTTTGTGAAGCCTTCGCTGACACCGAAAGGAAACGGGAATGTCGACCGTTGCGCGCGCCATCGACCTGCTCGATCTGTTTTCGCCACAGCAGGGCGAGATGGGCCTGTCAGAGATTCGGCGCAAGACGGGCCGCGACAAGGCCACCTGCTATCGCCATCTCTGCGCGCTGGAGGCGGCGGGGCTGGTGGAACAGAACCCGGCGACGAAACGCTATCGGATCGGGCCTGCCGTGCTGCGATGGGCCGCGATCCGCGAGGCGACAGTGCCCCGGCGGGCCTCCGCAGAAGGCCCGTTGCGCGATCTTGCACTGGCCACCGGTGAACTGGCGCATCTGTCGCTGATCGACGGGGCGCGCCTGCAAACCCTGGCCCAGTTCGACGCCGGCCGCCACAGCACCCGGGTCGTGCTGGAGGATCTTCACCTGCCGTTTCACGCCACCGCATCCGGGCTTGCCACATTGGCCTTTGCCGCGCCCGAGAGCCATGCCGCCGATTCGGGCCCGCTGCATCGCTACACCGCCCACACGATCGACGATCCGGCGGTGTTGCAAACCAAGCTGGACCAGATCCGCGCAACCGGATTCGGAGTTTCCAATCAGGGGTTCGAACTGGGCGTCCATGGCATCGCGGTGCCGGTTTTCGAGGCCCCGGACCGAGTTGCCGGATCGGTCGCCGTGGCCTCGGTCGCGGCGCGCATGACCGCCGATCTGGAACGCCGGATCAAGCACGGTCTGATCGTTGCGGGCCGACAGATCACCGCCAATTGGGGCGGCTCCATCCCGGCATCACTGGACAGGGTCTGGGGTGAATTTGCCAAGACCAACCCGCCGTGCAGAAAAGAGGAACCGGCATGAAAGATTCGAACTTCCTCAAGGAAAACAACGCCCGCCATTTCTGGCATCCCATGGCGCATCCGGCCGATAGCATTGCCCACCCGCCAAAGATCATCACCGGGGCTGAAGGTGTCAAGATCCGCGATATTGACGGGCATGAGGTTGTCGACGCGGTTGGCGGGCTCTGGAATGTCAATCTGGGCTATTCCTGCCAACCGATCAAGGATGCGATTGCCGCGCAACTGGACGCCCTGCCCTATTATTCGACCTTCCGGGGCACCACCAATGACGCCGCGATCGAGCTGTCCTATGAATTGCAGCAGTTTTTTGCCCCCGACGGGCTGAGCCGCGCCTTTTTCACCTCGGGGGGGTCGGATTCGGTTGAGATTGCGCTGCGCCTGGCGCGCCAGTATCACAAGATCCGGGGTCAGGGCGGGCGGGTGAAATACCTGAGCCTCAAGAAAGGCTATCACGGCACCCATACCGGTGGCGCCTCGGTAAATGGCAATGCCAATTTCCGCACCCAGTATGAGCCGCTTTTGCCCGGCTGCTTTCACATCCCGGCCCCCTATACCTACCGCAACCCGTTCAATGAGAGTGACCCCGAAAACCTGGCACAGCTTTGCGCGGCGGCGCTGGAGGATGAGATCGCCTTTCAGGGCGCGGGCACGATCGCTGCCTTCATCATGGAGCCGATCCTGGGGGCCGGTGGCGTCATCGTGCCGCATCACAGCTTCATGCCGATGGTGCGCGAAATCTGTGACCGCAACGGCATCTTGCTGATCGCCGATGAGGTGATCACCGCCTATGGGCGCACCGGGGCCTGGACCGGGTCGCGGCTCTGGGGCGTGCAGCCCGATATGATGTGCACCGCCAAGGCCATCACCAACGGGTTCTTTCCGTTCGGCGCGGCGATGCTGTCGGACAGGGTGGCGGATGTGTTCGAATCCGATAGCTCCGGCATCGCCAATATCGGCAGCGGCTATACCTATTCGGGCCATCCGGTCGGGGCGGCGGCCGGGATCGCCTGCCTGGCCGAGACCAGGCGTCTGAACCTTCCCGCCAATGCCGCCGCCCGGGGCGCGCAATTGTATCAAGGCGTGCAGAGCCTGATGGCGGGCCATGATATCATCGGCGATGTGCGCGGCGGGCATGGGTTGATGGTGGCCGCAGAGCTGGTGGCCGACCGCGCCACCAGATCCGCGCCGCCGAAATCCATTGCCGCCACGATTCAAGAGGTTACCTATCAAAACGGGGCCATGATCCGGGTTTCGGGGCCAAATATCATCCTGTCGCCGCCGCTGGTGGTCACCGAAGCGGATATCGCCACCATCCTGACCGCGCTGGAGGCCGGGCTGGCCGCCATCTGAGGGCATTTGCGGAGTATCAGGGTTTCAGAATGATCTTGGGCACGGGCGTGCGGCCGATGCGGATATCGGAAAACGCGGTCGCGCCATCGCTCAGGGCGCGGGGCTCGGTCCAATCCAGCGCCCCGAGCCTGCCTAGAAACATCGCGGCGCAGGTGTCGCGGAAATCCTGCGCGGTATAGGTATAGGTGCCGATGAAACTGATCTCCTGCAGCGTCATCCGGCGGATATCGAGCCCGCCCGCCCCGCCACCAAGCCCGATATTCACGATCACCCCACCGGGGCGCGTGGCGGCGCAGGCGGTGGCGCGGGTGGCGTCAATGCCGACCCCGTCAATGGTGATGTCAAAGAACTGCCCGGCGATGCCATCAGGTGCCAGAACCGCGAAATTGCCATTGAGGCTCAGATAGGTGCGGCGCAGCGGGTTCGACTCGATCAGGGTGACAGTGGCGATGCCCTGCGCGATCAGGTTCAGCGCGGCACCGACCCCGATGGCCCCGCCACCGATCACCAGCGCGGTCTCGGGCCTATCACCGGGCAGCGCCGCAATGCCAAGCCGGACAGCATGCCAGCCAACCGCCATCGGTTCCGCCAGCGCCGCCTTTTCAAGGCTGATATCCTGCGGCACGGTCACGAGATTGCGCGCAGGCATGGCAAGCAATTGCGCGAACGCGCCCGCACGCGGGGCCATCGAGATGATCTGCCGGGTCGAACACAGATTGTCGCGCCCCGCCTTGCAGGCCGGGCATGAGCCGCAGGTGATCAGCGGGTTTATCGTCACCCGGTCGCCATCACGCGGGCCCCCGGTGATGACCCCCGCCGCTTCATGGCCCAGGATCAGCGGGGCCGGGCGGCGCGGATCATGGCCCAGATAGGCATGCATGTCAGAGCCACAGATGCCGACGCAATCGATGCGGATCAGGTGATGACCCGGTGCCACCACAGGGTCCGGCACATCGCGGAACTCCAGCGCCTCGGGCCCGGTATAGACCAGCGCCTTCATTTGGCGGTGAAGCCGCCATCGACCATCAGCACCTGACCGGTGACATAGCGGCAGGCATTTGAGCACAAAAACAACCGCGGCCCGTCAATATCCGCCAGCTCGCCATTGCGCCCGATGCAGGTCTGGCTGGCGTTGCGCGCGGCCCGGTCAGGATCATCAAACACCGCCGCCGTCAGCTCGGTGCGGAAAAAACCCGGCCCGATGGCGTTGACCAGGATGCCATCCGGTGACCAGGCCTCGGCCATGGCGCGGGTCAGTTGTGCGATGCCGCCTTTGGACGCGCCATAAGACAGCCCGCCGGGAAAGGCGCGCACCGATTGCAGCGAGGCGAAATTGACGATCCGCCCCCATCCCTTTGCCCGCATCGCAGGCACCATATGTTGCGACAAAAAGAACGGCACCGCCAGGTTGAGGTTCAGCGTTGCATCCCACCCCTCCGCCGTCACCTCATCGGCCATTTCACGGGTGTTGATACCGGCCGCATGGACCAGAATATCGGGGGGGCCGAATGGCAGGGCGGCGCGGCGCGCCAGATCGGCCAGCCCGGCGCGATCGGCCAGATCCCAAGGCAGCGCCGCGATATCACCCGCCGCCTCGGCCTGCAGCCGCGACAGCGCGTCAGCCCGGCGCGCCACGCCAACGACCTGCGCGCCCGCCTGCGCCAGAACCAGCGCCGCGCGTCGGCCAAGGCCGGAACTGGCCCCGGTCACCAGGGCCACATGGCCGGAAAGGTCGAACATGTCAGTAACCATGGCTCAGTCTTCCGCCGAAAGATCGAACACTTCGCCCGGAAAGAACTTGGCCAGCCGGATATCGGCGCTGCGGGCATGGCCCTCCATCCCTTCCAGCCGCGCGATGCGGGCGGTGGCCACGGCAATCGATTTTGCACCTTCGCGGGTGGACCGCTGCCAGGTCACGATCTTCATGTATTTATGCACCGAAAGCCCGCCGGTATAGGTCGCGGCCCGGCTGGTTGGCAGCACATGATTGGTGCCGGACGCCTTGTCGCCAAAGGCCACGGTGGTTTCTTCGCCCAGAAAGAGCGAGCCATAACAGGACAGCCGATCAAGCCACCAGTCCAGATCCTCGGCCTGCACCGTCAGATGTTCGGGCGCATATTCATCCGATGTTGCGGCCATTTCCTCGCGATCAGCGCAGAGCATCACCTCGGCGTAATCGCGCCAGGCGGCGGTGGCGTTTTCGCGGTTCAATTCGGGCAGATCCTCGATCAGGCGCGGCACCAGGCGCAGGACGTCTTCGGCAATCGCACCTGTATCAGTGACCAGCCAGACCGGTGAATTATAGCCATGCTCGGCCTGCCCCACCAGATCGGTCGCCACAATCATCGGGTCGGCGGTCGCATCGGCCAGGATCAGGCTGTCGGTCGGCCCCGCGATCATGTCGATACCGACGCGGCCAAACAGAATGCGCTTGGCCTCGGCCACGAACTGATTGCCGGGCCCGACCAGGATATTGGCCTTGGGCAGACCGAAAAGACCAAAGGTCATCGCGGCCACGCCCTGCACGCCGCCCATGGCCATGATCTGGTCAGCGCCACTGATATGGGCGGCATAGATGATGGCGGGCGGCACGCCCTGGCCCGGGCGCGGCGGCGAACAGGCCACGATATGCTTGCAGCCGGCAACCTTGGCGGTGGTCACCGTCATGATCGCGCTGGCGATATGGGAATAGCGCCCGCCCGGCACATAGCAGCCGGCCGCATCGACGGGAATGGTCTTTTGCCCGGCAATCATGCCCGGCACGATCTCGACCTCGACATCTTTCAGCGTCGCCTTTTGCGCCTCGGCAAAGCGGCGCACATTGTCATGGGCAAACCGGATATCGTGCCGGACCTTTTCCGGCACTTGCGCGATGGCGGCCTCGATCTCGGCCGGACTCAGCAGCACATTGCCGTCATAGCGGTCGAACCTGGCCGCATATTCCAACGCCTTGGCATCGCCGCCAGACTCGATATCGCTCAGAATGCCCTGCACGATCTCATGCACATCCGACGCGCCGCTCGATGCCGTTAGAGATGCTTTTTTCAGGTAGTTTCGGGTCATTCTCTGGGCATCCTGTTCTATGGTTTTCTGCAAGAAGCGCAGGGTAGGAACCATCCCTTGAGCGCCCTCGAAATCCAGCCCCGCACTGCGTCCTCGCCGTCGATCAATGCGATTTGAGGCCAATGTGAGTGTTTATTTTAAACTATGCAAGCGCTTACATTGCGCCCCTGCAAACTTCTACGCTAAGGTCAGTCCGGATAAGCGGCGCAACGCAATGGTGCCTGATAGCAGAGCGGGCCGAACTTTGAGACGATACCAATCGCAAACGCCCCCACCAGTGCCGACGCTGGCCGATGTGGCCCGCCTGGCCAATGTGTCGACGGCAACGGTGTCACGCTGCCTGAACTCTCCCGATCAGGTGGTGGGCGAAACCCGCGAACGGGTGATGCAGGCCGTGCGCGAGCTTGGATATGCGCCGAATTTCAGCGCCCGCGCGCTTGCCGCCAAACGCACCAACACTATCGGGGCCATCATCCCGACCATGGATAACGCCATTTTCGCGCGTGGCATTCAGGCCTTTCAGGAGGAACTGGGCAATCACGGCCAGACCCTTCTGATCGCCAGTTCCTCCTACCGCGAGGATCTGGAGGAAGAACAGATCAGGACATTGGCCGCGCGCGGCGCCGATGCGCTGCTGCTGATCGGCTACCACCGCAGCCCCGAAATCCATGCGTTTCTGGCCCGGCGAAACCTGCCCGCATTGATTGCCTGGGCCTATCGCAAGGGGGCTGCGCAAATGTCGATCGGCTTTGACAATACGGCCGCCATGGCCGGGCTGGCCCGGCTGGTCATCGCCAGGGGTCACAGCCGCATTGGGTTGATTTCCGCTCCGGGTGTGGCAAATGACCGTGCCCGCGACCGTGTCGCGGGCGTCCGGCTGGCGATGCACGAGGCCGGCCTGTCTGAGGATCAATTGCTGCTGCTCGAAACCCCTTACGGAATTGAAAACGGAGGCACCGCGTTCCGCCAGATCATGAGGTCGGACGATGCGCCAAGCGTCGTAATGTGCGGCAATGACGTTCTGGCCATCGGGGCCCTGCGCGCCGCCAGGCAAATGGGCCTGCGCGTTCCGCAGGATGTGTCGATCACCGGCTTCGACGATATCGAGCTTGCGGGTCTTGCCGAACCGGCCCTGACAACCGTACATGTGCCGCACCGTGAAATGGGCCGCCGCGCGGCGCAAATGCTGGTGCAGGCGATCAAAAAACAGGGCGTGCCGGGCAATATCGAGCTGCAGACGGATATTCGGATCCGCCAGACACTGGGCCCGGCCAGACAGCATTGATCAGAAACTCCCCGGTTACCCCTTCAGAATGCCCGGCAGATTCAGGCCGTTTTCGCGGGCGCAATCCAGCGCAATCTGATAGCCCGCATCGGCATGGCGCATCACGCCCGTGGCCGGATCATTCCACAGCACATTGGCAATGCGCCGGTCGGCATCGACGCTGCCGTCGCAGCAGATCACCATGCCGGAATGCTGGCTGAACCCCATGCCGACACCGCCGCCATGATGCAAGGACACCCAAGTTGCCCCGCTGGCCACGTTCAGCATCGCATTGAGCAGCGGCCAGTCGGACACCGCATCACTGCCATCCTTCATCGCCTCGGTCTCGCGGTTGGGGGAGGCGACCGAGCCGCTATCGAGATGATCGCGGCCAATCACGACCGGGGCTTTCAATTCGCCGGTCCGCACCATTTCATTGAAGGCGAGGCCGAGTTTGTGGCGCAGGCCCAACCCGACCCAACAAATCCGCGCCGGCAGGCCCTGAAACGCGATCCGCTGGCGCGCCATATCGAGCCATTTATGCAGATGCGGGTCGTCGATCAACTCCTTCACCTTGGCATCGGTGCGGTAGATATCCTCGGGGTCACCGGACAACGCACACCAGCGAAACGGCCCGATGCCACGGCAAAACAGCGGCCGGATATAGGCCGGCACGAAGCCGGGAAAGGCAAAGGCATCCTCCAGCCCCTCCTCCAGCGCCATCTGGCGGATATTGTTGCCGTAATCCAGCACCGGCAGGCCCATATTCCAGAACTCGACCATGGCGGTGACCTGAACCTTCATCGAGGCGCGGGCCGCCTTTTCCACCGCTTTCGGGTCGCTTTGCTGCTTGTCGCGCCATTCGGCCACGCTCCAGCCCTGCGGCAGATAGCCGTGAATGGGGTCATGGGCGCTGGTCTGGTCGGTCACGATATCGGGGCGCACGCCGCGCCGGACAAGCTCCGGGAAAACATCCGCCGCATTGCCGATCAGACCCACCGATTTTGCTTCCCCGGATCTGGTCCAGCGCTCGATCATGGTCAGCGCGTCATCCACCGAATCCGTGATCTCATCGACATATCCCGTGCGTTTGCGAAACTCGGCCCGCGTCGCGTCGCATTCCACCGCCAGACAACAGGCCCCGGCCATGACCGCGGCCAGCGGCTGCGCGCCGCCCATGCCGCCAAGCCCGCCGGTCAGGATCCATTTGCCCGTCAGGTCACCGTCATAATGCTGACGACCGGCCTCGACAAAGGTTTCATAGGTGCCCTGCACGATGCCCTGCGACCCGATATAGATCCAGGATCCGGCGGTCATCTGGCCATACATCGCCAGGCCCAATTTATCCAATTCGTTGAAATGGTCCCAGGTGGCCCAATGCGGCACCAGGTTGGAATTGGCGATCAACACCCGCGGCGCGTCCGCGTGGGTGCGAAAAATGCCCACCGGCTTGCCCGATTGCACCAGCAGGGTCTGATCCTCCTCCAGCGTCTTGAGGCTGGCGACGATGGCATCGAAATCATCCCAGGTCCGCGCGGCGCGCCCAATGCCGCCATACACCACCAATTCATGCGGGTTTTCGGCCACATCGGGGTGCAGATTATTCATCAGCATCCGCATCGGGGCCTCGGTCAGCCAGGATTTGGCGGTGATCTCAGTGCCGGTGGCAGGATAGACATCGCGGATATTGTGGCGGGGGTTGGTCATGCGGCACCTTTCAGATTTGGGGCCAGTTGGGCCAGAGCAGTCAGGATTTGGGTCAGCGCCGGGCGCAGGCGCGCGGATTTGGCTTTGTCATAGGTCCAGGGCGCGGCCTCTGTCGTCAGATAGGTCGATTGCGCCAGTTCCATCTGGATGGCGTGGATGTTCTCAGCGGGTCTGCCATAGTGGCGCGTGGTCCAGCCGCCTTTAAAGCGACCATTCAAGATCGTCTTGTAACCATCTGTTTTGGAAGATGTATCAAGAACGGATCGTTCGACGGACGGGGCACAGGTCGCGCCCTGATTGCTGCCGATATTGAAATCGGGCAAGCGGCCCTCGAACAGGAACGGGATATGCGACCGGATCGAGTGGCAATCATAGAGGATGGCCACGCCATGCAGGCCGCGGACCCGGTCCAGTTCCGCGCGCAACGCTGCATGATAGGGGGCGTGATATTCCGCCAGCCGCCGGGCAATTTCATCCGCGTCAGGGGCCGCGCGCCAGATGCCCCGCCCGTCGAAATCCGTGACCGGCACCAGCCCGGTGGTGTTCTGGCCAGGATAGAGGCTGCCGCCTTCCGGGTCGCGATTGGCGTCGATCACATAGCGGTGGAAGGTGGCGCGCACGGTGGTGACCCCCGGCATCACCCCGTCATAGAGCCGGTCGACATGCCAATCGGTATCGGCCAGCAAAAGCCCGTTTTCATTGAGTTTTTCGGCCACATCCCCCGGCAGATGCGTGCCGGTATGGGGCAGGCCCAACACGATGGGGCTGTCGCCCTGGACGATTTCAACCGGGTTCATGGCAGCACACCCTTCACAAATTCGGGCAAGGTGACCGCGCCGGTCAATGTGCCATCGGCAACCATCGCAGCGGCGGCCTCGATCAGCGGGGCCATGTAGCGATCAGCGCCCAGTTCAGGCACCGCGCGGCGCAGGGCAGTGATGGCCGATTGCAACGGTTCGGATGTTTGCAAAGGGGCACGAAACGCAATGCCCTGCGCACCGCAAATGGCCTCCACCCCCAAAATGACATTGAGGTTTGCATTCATCCGCAACAGGCGCCGCGCGGCATGGGCAGCCATGCTGACGTGATCCTCCTGATTGGCAGAGGTCGGCGTTGAATCGGTCGTGCAGGGATTTGCCAAATGCTTGTTTTCGCTCATCAAAGCGGCTGTCGTCACCTCAGCGATCATCAGGCCGGAATTCAGACCCGGATCGGGCGTCAGAAAGGGCGGCAGATCGAAGCTCAAAGTCGGATCAACCATCAAAGCCACCCGGCGCTGCGCAATCGCGCCAATCTCGCTGACGGCCACGGCGATCTGATCGGCGGCAAAGCCCACGGGCTCGGCATGAAAATTCCCGCCCGAGACGATCAGCCCCTGATCGACCAGCACCAGCGGGTTATCCGTGACGGCATTGGCCTCCACCTGCAGCGTGCGGGCCGCGAAATGCAGCAGATCCATCGCCGCCCCCGTCACCTGCGGCTGGCAGCGGATGCAATAGGGGTCTTGCACGCGGGTGTCGCCGTCACGGTGGCTTTCGCGGATCTCTGAGCCCTCCATCAAGGCGCGCTGCGCCCGCGCCACGGCAATCTGACCGGCATGTCCGCGCAGGGTGTGAATGGCATCCTGCAACGGCGCGGTCGATCCCATGATGGCATCGGTCGACAGCGCGCAGGTCAGCACCGATGTGGCCGCGTTCTGCCACGCGCCCCACAGCCCCACCAGCGCGCAGGCGGTGGAAAACTGGGTGCCGTTGATCAGCGCCAGCCCTTCCTTGGGGCCAAGCGTGATGGGTTTTAGGCCCGCCTTTTTCAGGGCATCGGCACTGGACATGCGCGCGCCTGCAAACACCGCCTCGCCCTCGCCGATCATGGTGGCGGCCATATGGGCCAGCGGCGCAAGATCGCCCGACGCCCCCACAGAGCCTTGCGCCGGGATTACCGGAGAAACACCTTTTGCCAGCATTCCCTGAAGGATTTCAATTACATCCCAGGTGCAGCCCGATGCCCCACGCCCAAGCGACAGCAATTTCAGCGCCATCATCAGCCGCGTGGTGGCCGCATCCAGCACCTCGCCCACACCACAGCAATGGCTCAGGATCAGATTGCGTTGCAGCGTCGCGGTATCGCTGGCGGCGATCTTGACAGAGGCCAGTTTGCCAAAGCCGGTATTGACGCCATAAACGGCGGCACCGCCCGCAGCGGCACGCGCAACCAAAGCGGCGGCGGCCTCAACCCCGGGGCGCGCGCCGGGGTCCAGCTCTACCGCATCGCGGCCAGTCCAGATCGCGTGCAACTCGGCCAGAGAGGCGGCACCGGGGGTCAGGCGAATGGTCATATCCGGCCCCCGAAAATGCGTATATGCAGCGGGTTGAAGCCGATACGATAGGCCAGCTCGGCCGGGGTCTCGACATCCCACACCGCCAGATCGGCGCGATGGCCGGCGATGATGCGGCCCCTGTCTGCGGCCCCAAGCGCGGCAGCGGCATGGGCGGTGACGCCTAGCAGCGCCTCCAGCGGCGTCATGCGAAACAGCGTGCAGCCCATATTCATGGTCAGCAAAAGCGAGGACAGCGGCGAGGAGCCGGGGTTGCAATCGGTGGCCAGCGCCATCGCCACGCCATGATCGCGAAAGGCCTGCACCGGCGGGGCCTGGGTTTCGCGGATGGTGTAGAACGCACCGGGCAGCAGGACGGCAACGGTGCCAGAGGCGGCCAATGCGCGCGCGTCATCCCCGGTCGCGTATTCGAGGTGATCGGCCGAGAGCGCGCCACAGGCAGCAGCCAATTGCGTGCCGCCGATATTCGACAATTGCTCGGCATGCAGTTTTACCGGCAGGCCAAGTTCATGTGCTACATCAAAGATACGCCTGATCTGATTGGTATCAAATGCAATTCCTTCACAGAACCCGTCGACTGCATCGACCAGACCGGCCGCATGGGCGGCGCGCAGCGCGGGGATGGCGACCTCATCAATATAGGCATCATCGCGGCCCGCATATTCCGCGGGCGTGGCATGTGCGCCAAGGAAACTGGTGCGGATTTCGATGGCGCGCGCCGCGCCGATGGCCCGCGCCACGCGCAGCATTTTAAGCTCGGTGTCATGATCCAGCCCATAGCCCGATTTCACCTCGATCAGCGTCACGCCTTCGCCAATCAGCGCATCAACACGGGTCAGCGCACCGGCCAGCAATTCAGCCTCGGATGCGGCCCGCGTGGCGCGCATGGTCGAAACGATACCGCCGCCTGCCCGCGCCACCTCCTCATAGCTGGCCCCGTTCAGGCGCTGCTCGAACTCGGCCGCACGATTGCCGCCGAAAACCACATGGCTGTGGCAATCGATCAAGCCGGGCGTTACCAGCCGCCCGCCAAGGTCACGGCGCGGCTCATCGGCAAAATCCCCCGGCAGATCGGCCAGCGCCCCGACCCAGGCGATGGTCTCGCCATTCATCACGATCGCGCCATCCTCGATCAGGCCAAAACCGCTATTGTCGGCCAGGCTGGCGATGGTCGCATTTGTCAGGATCATGGGCGGGACTCACTTGTGTCTTTCGGGGGTCGCGCTATTATGTATGCACATATTAAACTGTCAAGGTCACGGGTGATGCAGGAAATCTGGGCGCAAACGGCATTGCTGCCTTCGGGATGGGCAGATGATGTCCGGGTCACGATTGCCCCGGATGGGCGCATCGCATCGGTGCAGACCGGCGCGATACCCGGCAATGCGATGCGCGCGGGCCTGCTGCTGCCTGCCCCGGTCAATGTCCATTCGCATGCCTTTCAGCGTGCCATGGCGGGGCTGACCGAACGCCGCGGCCCCGATCCGCGGGACAGTTTCTGGACCTGGCGGCAGCTCATGTTCCGGTTCCTCGACCGGCTGACACCCGATCATGTCCAGGCCATCGCGGCCTTCGTGCAGATGGAGATGCTGGAGGCCGGATATGCCACCAATGCCGAATTTCACTACCTGCACCACCAGCCCGGCGGCGCGCCTTATGATGATCTGTCGGAAATGTCGGGCCGCATCGCGGCGGCGGCGGCTGAAACCGGTATCGGCCTGTGCCTGTTGCCGGTTCATTACCAATATGGCGGCTGCGACGGGCGCGCGCTTGGCCCCGGACAGATCCGGTTTGGCAATACGCGTGATCGGTTTGACAAGCTTCATGCCGGTGCGGTGGCCAGCCTTGGCTCGCTGCCTGCCGATGCCGGCCACGGGGTCGCGCCGCATTCATTGCGGGCCTTGGGCCGGGAGGATCTGAAAACCTATGGCCAGCGCTACCCCACCGGCCCCATTCACCTGCATCTGGCCGAACAGATCCCTGAGGTCGAGGAGGTCGCGGGTGATTGGGGCGCGCGCCCTGTCGAATGGGCGCTGGAGAATATGGGGCTGGATGATCGCTGGTGCCTGATCCACCTGACCCAGATGACAGCGCAGGAAACCACATCGCTGGCCGCGACCGGCGCGGTTGCAGGGCTATGCCCGCTTACCGAAAGCAACCTGGGCGATGGCATTTTCGACGCCGTGCGCTGGTTCGATCATGGCGGCCGCATCGCAATCGGCTCCGACAGCAATATCCGCATCGCGCTGGCTGAAGAACTGCGGATGCTGGAATATTCGCAACGCCTGCGCGATCACAGCCGGGCCGCGCTGGCCAGCGCAGACCGCTCCACCGGGCGCAGGCTTTATGACGCGATGCTGGCGGGCGGGGCGCAGGCGGCGGGGCGCGCAACCGGGGCGCTGGCACCGGGGCTCTGGGCCGATATGCTGGCGCTCGATACCGGTTCGATCCATCTGGAGGGGCGCGCCGGCGATACCGCGCTCGATGCCTGGATATTCGCGGGCGACGACCGGCTGGTGCGCGATGTCTGGTCGGCCGGGCGCCACCGCGTGCAAAACGGGCACCATATCGCGCGCGACGCGATCGAGGCCGGCTATCGTCGCGCGTTGTCTGATCTTGAGGGCGCGCTGTGACCGGGCCAATCAAAAGCTGGCAATCGGTGCAGAGCGAGGTCCTGCGCCGCATCCATGCGCGCGTTTGGCGGCCCGGCGCGCAGATCCCGAACGAGGCCGATCTGGCCACTGAGTTTGGCTGCGCCCGGGCCACCGTGAACCGCGCCCTGCGCAATCTGGCCGAGGCCGGGCTGCTGGATCGACGCCGCAAGGCCGGCACCCGCGTGGCGCTGCAACCCGTGGCCAAGGCGACGCTGGATATTCCGGTGATCCGGCTGGAGGTCGAGGGGCGCGGGCAGGTTTATGGCTACCGGCTGATGGCACGCGAGCAGCTATCCCCGCCGCCCGAAATTGCCACCGCCATGCATATTGCCGCGACCGATCAGGCCTTGCATCTGACCGCGCTGCACCTGGCCGATGATGCCCCTTACGCGCTGGAGGATCGCTGGATCAATCTGGGTGTCGTGCCGGGCGCCCTCGACGCCCCTTTTACCGAGATCAGCGGCAATGAATGGCTGTTGGCCAACGCCCCCTACACCCATGGCGAGATCGGGTTTTCGGCCGTCTTGGCCGATACAGGTGCCATCGCCGCATTTGGCTGCCCCGATCCCAGTGCGCTTTTCGTGCTGGATCGGCTGACATGGGACCAGACGCAGGTGGTGACCAAAGTGCGCATCACCTATGCGCCCGGCCACGCGATGACGACGGCGCTTTAGGGTCAGGGCCTGTTCCGCCCGGCACCATCCCCACCGGCCCCTGCACAGCCCGGAACGGGCAATCAATCACATCAATATTGCATCGCAATATCTTGTAATCGTTATTTCTTAACCTCATTCATGAAGCGATCCCGTATCGTGACCGGATCCATCGTGATCACCGGAACCTTGATATTCCCGCTCTCGCATTTCGCCACGATGATGGTCATCTGATCGCCCGCAATCGCGGCCTCCAGAACGCCCCTGACCTGCGCGGCCTGGCATTCGATCACGTTGTCACAGCCGCAGGCCGTCGCCACCGCCGCCAGCGATGTCCTGCCCCCGGCATAGGTCGGCTGATCGCCGGTCGAACCATAGCTGCCATTGTCGATGATCAGCAGGATGAAATTATCCGCCACATTATTGGCAATCGTCGGCAGCGTGCCGAAATTGGTCAGGACCGAGCCATCGCCGTCGATCGAGATCACCTTTTTATCCTGCGCCAGCGCCAGCCCCAACCCGATGGAGGAGGACAGCCCCATGGTGCCCAACATGTAGAAATTGCTTGGCTGGTCGTCGATCATATGCAGTTCCTGGCTTGGCAGGCCGATATTGCAGATCACCAATTGGTCACGCAGCACCGGCGCGATATCGCGCAGGATGTCGGAACGGTTCATCTCAATACCCTCCCCAAAAGGACGCATCCGTCAGGATCGCCACCGGTTTCGAACACATGAAGCTGTATTTCAGGATCGCATCCAGTTCCTCGACATCCGCTTCGTGGTGAAAATGATAGGTCGGGATATGCAACTGGGCCAGCAACGCCTTGGTATGGACCGCCATTTCCGCCTGGCAGGCCACCGGTTCGCGCAGCTCGCCGCGATATGAGATCAGCATCGGCAAAGGCATCCGGTAGAACTGTATCAGCGTCGCCAGCGTGTTGATGGTCACGCCGATGGCGGTGTTCTGCATGATGATGGCAGAGCGTTTGCCGCCCATGAAGGCCCCGGCACACAGGCCCATCCCCTCATCTTCCTTATTGGCGGGAACATGATGGATCTCGGGGCGCGCCTCGACCTCTTCAATGACACCGGCCAACTGCTTGCAGGGAACGGTGGTGACAAATCCGATGTCATTGGCGACCATATCGTCAACGATTTTGCTGTGAATGGACATGCGGGTCAGAGCCTCCTTTCCAGAGGGGTCGGGGCAACCGGCGCAGCGCTTTGACGGTTGTGATACGGCAATCTCGCCATTCTGTAAGCGGTTACATTGCTCCAGGCAAGGGCTTGATACGCCCTGCGGGACCATCAGATGGCCTGTCTTCAGCACCCTGTTGGGAACCCGCGACGTTTTGAATCACCGGTCACCTGCATCGCAAAAAAATACGCTAGAGTTTCCCGATGGCGCAATCTAAGCTGGCCCTCTGTATCCTGATGTGCAGTGGTTTCTCCCGGCGTAAGGACTGATCCTGGAATGAGCGCACTCGCCCAATATGCCATTTTGTTCGGGCTGACCCTGGGGGCGCTCGGTTTCGTGCTCAGCCTCTACGCTCTGGCGCGCGCGATCGGGCGGTCCCGGGCAGAGCCGGGCAAGGATGTGCCCGCCAGTGCCGGAACCTTGTCACGTGATCCGGTCTGGGTGCGCTATCACGCCAAATATTACGGCTATGCGCTGTTGTTTCTGGCCTTCGATATGGAAATGGCCTTCATGTATCCTTGGGCTGTCGTTTACCGTGAAGAGGGGCTGATCGCCTTGCTCGATATGGGGGTGTTTCTGGCAATCCTGTTTCTGGGTCTGCTTTACGGCTGGAGCCAGGGGGCTTTGCGGAGGCAATGATGCAGGGCGCGCGCAAAGGACCGATGAACGGGCTGCGGCGGGTGCTGGCGGCGGCGATGTCACGCGATCTGGTGGCATTTGTAGTGCCGGGGCCGGATGTGGCGCGTGCCGCCGGGCTCGATTTTGTGGTCGCCGGGCTGCATCTGTCGACCACGCCGCGCCATGCCAATATACTGCTGATTATCGGGGCGCTGCCGGCCGGTCTTGTCGATGCGGCAACGGTCGCCTACGCGCAGATGCCCCGGCCCCGCGCCATTTTGGCATTGGCCGCCAAGGACATCGCCCCCCGGCCCGCCGCTGACGCGACCGGGCCCCTGACGCAGGCCGGTCTGGTGGCGGCGCTGGCCGATTTGCGCCATCTCATTGCCGCAGGTGCGTTTTCCGCCGAGGTGATGGATTTTGACGCACCGGCGCTTGGCATCCGTATCGAATACACCTGCCCGATGCATCCCGAAGTAATCCGCGACCAGCCCGGCAATTGCCCAAAATGCGGCATGACCCTGATGCCAAAGGAAACCGCTGCAACCGGCCATTCCGGCCACAAGATGGCGGACCAGGCACCGCCGGAAGATCATGGATCGCAGGGCCATCCCGCCCCGATTGCAGAGCCGGGGCAATACACCTGCCCGATGCACCCGGAGGTGATCCGCGACCAGCCCGGCAACTGCCCGAAATGCGGCATGCATCTGGTCAAATCCGATGCGGCGGCGGAACATGATCCGGGCGGTCACGGCACGCATGCCAGCCACGACCACACCGAGACCACCGCGCAATACACCTGCCCGATGCACCCGGAGGTGATCCGCGACCAGCCCGGCAACTGCCCGAAATGCGGCATGCATCTGGTGCCCGTCGAGCCAAAGGGCGACCATGCTGGGCACCATCACAGGCACGCCAAACACACCGCCGCTGACGCCAATGACGCGCATATCGGGCATGGCAAAGCCCATGCAGGGAACGGTGCAGATACCGGCCATGCCGGCCATACCGCGCAAGGCGAAACCGCCGCCGGTGTCGAGGCGCATTTCATGTCGATGGTCGATCTGACCCGCGATCAGCCTGCCAGCCCCGATGGGCTGAAGATGGAGTGGATCAGCGCGCCGTTTGGCCCGTTCTTCCCCGGCTTGCCCGCAGGTCTTGGCCTGACGCTGACGCTGGACGGCGATAGCGTGGTTGAAGCGCAGGCGCAAAGCCTCGCCGGTGCCGCGCTCAATCATGGTTCTGACCCAGGCGGGCTGGCCGACCGGCTGGCCGAGCTTTCGCCACTGGCCCCGGTTGCAATGCGCCAGTTGGCCTGTCTGGCGCTGGCGGCGGCGGCCTCGCAGGATATTGCCCTCGACAAAGCCACGCCCTGCGCCGCGGCAGTAGAGCGGGAACGCATCGCCAGCCATCTGAACTGGCTTGCCGGGTTCGGGGCGCAGGTCGGGATGGTCTGGCTGGAACGCAGGGCTGCCGCATTGCAACTGGCGCTGCGCCGGGCCGACGCGGGCGAGATTGCGACCCGCGCCGGTGCGATCCGGGCCTTTCTGCACCGGGTCCGGGCAACGCCGCTCTTGCGCGATAAACTTGCCGGGATCGGTAGGCTGGACGGCGAAACGATCGCCACCGGCCCGGTTGCGCGCGCCGCAGGCATGGCCGTTGACGCACGCGCCAATGATCCGATCTATCGCGCGCTTGGGCTTGCCATCGTGACGCAATCGGCGGGCGATGCCTGGGCAAGGCTGCATCAGCGCCTCGATGAGATTGCCCAAAGCCTCGATCTGATCGCCCGCGCGGGGGCCATTGCGATGCCCGAGCCGGGCGAATTGGCGGCGGCAACCGGCCATGGCATGGCCGAGGTCGAAACCCCGCGCGGCCCGGCGCAATTACACCTGACGCTCAACAAGGGCCGGGTCGAAACCGCCGAAATCACCACCCCATTTGCGGCACAGTCAGACCTGATCAACGCCATGGTTGCCCAGTCTGAGCTGGCCGACGCGCTGACGGCAATCGGGTCGCTCGATCTCGATCCGTGGGAGATTGCGCCATGACCATTGCCATCATCCTGGGGGCGCTGTTGGCCGGAAGCTATTTCATCGCGGTTCTGGAAGGCTGGCTGACCCATGGCCGGTTCAGCCTGACCCGCCCGGCAATTTCGGCGCTGGCGCTTCTGGGCCGGGAACCGCTGCTGGCGCGCACGCCCGACCGGCTGTTTTTCGAGGCGGCACCGGTGCTGCTTTTGGTTGTCGGGCTGTTGGCGGCGGCGGTGATTCCGCTGGCACCGGGGCTGATCATCACCGATCTGGCTACCGGCGCGCTGTTTCTGAACGCGGCGCTGGCTTACGTGCTGGTGGCCTTGATCATGGCCGGTTGGGGGCCGAACGGGGCCTATGCGATGATTGGCGGCTGGCGGTTTCTGGGCCAGTTCATCGCCTATGCCATGCTGATCGTGATGCCGATCACGGCTGTTGCCATGCGCGCGGAATCGCTGTCGACGGTGGATATCGTCACCTCGCAGGCGGCGCTGTGGAATATCGTCTATCAACCGATCGGTTTCGTGCTTTTTGTGGTCGCGGCGATGGGGCTGGCCTGGCTGCCGCCGCTTGATCTGCCAACCGCGCCGGGCGATCTGGCGGGCGGCATCGAGGCGGAATATACCGGCGCGCGGCTGGCGGTGCTGCGGCTGGCGCGCATGGTCATCATTCTGGTGATGGCCGGGGCGATTGTGACATTTTATCTGGGCGGCTGGCTTGGGCCATATTTGCCGCCGGTGGTCTGGAGCGCGCTCAAGATCCTGGTGGTCACGGCGCTGATGCTGAGCGCCGGACGGCTGGTGCCACGGCTGCGCGAGGCGCGTTATCTGGCGGTGAGCTGGAAACTGGGCATATCGCTGGCGCTGACCAATATCTTTCTGGTGGGCGTGATTGCTCTGGTGGTGCCGATATGACCGGATCGCTTGCACAATTGTCTTTCCTTGCCTTTTTCGGGGCGGCGGCGGTCTGGTTTGGCATTGTCGTGTTTCGCACTCATTCAATGGTGCGTTCCGCAATTGCGCTTTTATTCTCGCAAACGGCCGTGGGGGTGATGTTCTTGTTGATGCAGGTCGAATTTCTGGGCGTGTTGCAGATCATGATGATGGCCACCGAGATGAGCGTGATGGCAATCTTCATGGTGATGTTCATGATGGATCCCGGCGGCATGGGAGCGATGGAGATGACGCATCAGAAACGTCTGTCGCTCGCGGCGGGCGGCATCGGGCTGGTCGCGGCGCTGGCGGTGATCTGGTTGGCCGATTGGGGCCCGGGCGCTACCGTCATCCCGTCAGCCGCCGAACAGACCGCTGAGCTTGGGCGTCAGTTGCTCGGCCGCTCGATGTTCATCTTTCAATCTGCCGGGCTGACAATCCTGACGGCCATGGTCGCGGCGACCATGGTGGCGATTGCACCAAATGAGGGGCGCGCGGCCAATGATCCCTGAACTCCTGATCGCCCTCACCGTCGGCGCGGCCCTGTTTGGCACCGGGCTTTATGGCGCGCTCAGCCAGACAAACCTGGTGATGATCATCATGGGGGTGGAACTGATCCTGGCCGCGGCTTTGGTCAATCTGGTGGCGTTCTGGCGATATCTGCACCCTGATGAGCCCGCAGGCCAGATGTTCGTGCTGATCGTGATGGCGGTGATGGCGGTGGAAATGGCCGTGGGCTTTGGCATCGCCATCGCGCGGTTCCGGGTGCGCGGATCGGTCGAGATGGAAGAAGCCCGCGAGTTGAAAGGATGATGATGCTGGCGCTGACACTTCTGGCACCCTTGCTGGCGGCATTGGCAATCCTGATGCTTCGGCGCTGGCCTGCGGGTTTGGCACTGGCCGGTGCCGGGTTGGGGTTTGCAGGTGCGTTTGGGCTCTTGATCACCGTATCGGGCGGCGATTCTGTGGCGGCCACCCTGCCCTTCCTGCCCGATTTTCCGATCCGCCTGGTGGCAAGCCCGCTGACCGCCACCCTGTCTTTGGTTGTGGCCTCGGTCGCCGCGATGGTGCTGACCTATGGCGTAGGCTACATGGCAAAAGACCCCGAGCGCCCTCGCTTCTTTGCCACCATGTTGCTTTTCGTGACCGCGATGCAGGCGCTGGTGCTGTCGGGCGATTGGATCACACTATTGGCGGCCTGGGAGATGATCGGCTTTGTCAGTTATCTGCTGATCGGCTTCTGGCATGGCCGCGTCGGCGTGGCGGGCGCGGCCACACGGGCGTTTCTTTATACCCGCAGCGCGGATCTGGGGCTTTATATCGGGGCCTTCGTGCTGATCGGCGCGGCGGGCAGTTCTGAGATTTCCGCCACCCTTGAGACCACCGGCACGCCGGCGCTGATTGCCGGGCTGTTGCTGCTGCTGGCGGCGATGGGCAAATCGGCGCAGGTTCCGTTGCAGGACTGGCTGATGCGCGCCATGGCGGGGCCGACGCCGGTTTCGGCGCTGCTGCACTCGGCCACGCTGGTCGCGGCAGGGGCCATTCTGTTGATCCGGGTCGCCCCGATGCTGCCCGGTGGGGTGCTTTTGGCCGTTGGCATCGTCGGCGGGGTGACGGCCGTGGTGGCCGGGTTGATCGCCTTGGCCGCGCGCGATCTCAAGCGGCTGCTGGCGGCCTCCACCTCCAGCCAATACGGGCTGATGCTGGTCGCTGTCGGGGCCGGGGCACCGGTGGCGGCGCTGCTGCATCTGATCGCCCATGCGGCGATCAAAAGTTCGCTCTTTCTGGGCGCTGGCGTGTTTCAGCATGACCGAGAAAGCACCGATCTGGACGCCCTGGCGGGGGCCGGGCGCGCCCGGCCCGCCATCTTCGCGGGCTTTGCCATTGCCGCGCTGGCGCTGGCGGGCATTCCGCCGCTGGCCGGGTTCTTTTCCAAAGACGCCATCCTTGCCGCAGCCCTTGTCAGCCCCGCAGCCCTCTGGTTGGCCCCGCTGGCGCTGGCGGGCACCGTGCTGACCGGGGCTTATATGGGCCGCGTGCTGAGGGCGCTGTGGTCGGGGCCGGTGGCCGCGGCGCTGCCGCGCATCCCCTTCATGGCCGCGGGCATGGGGGGTCTGGTGGCATTGGCGGCGGGGCTTGGCCTGGGCTTTACCCCGCTGGAACATCTGCTGGATGGCGAATTGGCCGAAGCAGGCCTGATGGTGCCGGTTCTCGGGCTGAGCGCCGGGTTGGGCGGGCTGGCGCTTGGCTGGTTGATCGCGCCGGCCCGCCTGCTTGGCCCGCTGGCGGCCCCGGCACGAAACGGTTTTTCCCTTGCCGGCGGAATGGACGGGCTGATCCTGCGCCCGGCCCTGTCCATCGCTGCGGCCTGTGAGCGGTTGGAAAAATGGCTTTTCGGGGCCGTGCTGGCCATCGGCCGCGTAAATCTTTCGCTCGGGCGATCCGCCCTGCGAACCGACCGCAACGCAATTGATGCCGCAATCTTCGGACTGGTGCGCCGCACCATCGCCGCCGGGACCCGCGCCCGCCGCCTGCAAAGCGGCCTCATCCATCGTGAAATGGCGCTGACCTTTCTCGGCATCGCCCTTGTCATCGGCGTTCTTCTTGCCGCCCCAATCTATCTCTGAGGAGATCGCCCATGCCGCTTTTGACCCTTGCGACCTTCCTGCCGATCCTTGGCGGCCTGGTGCTGATGGCCCTGCCCGACCGTTCGGCACGCGTGGCGCATGGGCTTTCGATCGGTGCCACCGGGCTTACCTTTCTGATCACGCTGGTGATCTGGTCACGCGGCATTCAACCGGGCGGATTTGCCCAGGTCGAAGAGGTCGCCTGGATCCCCGCCATCGGAGCCGCCTACCGGTTGGGACTGGATGGGCTGAGCCTGCCGCTGGTGCTGCTGACATCGCTGCTGTTTTTGCTCTGCGCAATCTATTCGGCGCGGGTAAGCGAACGCGCGGCCAGCTATGTGGTGCTGATGCTGATGCTGGAAACCGCAGCACTTGGCACTTTCATGGCGCTGGACGGGCTGTTGTTCTATGTCTTTTTCGAGGTCTCGCTGGTCGGCATGTATTTCATGATTGCCGGTTGGGGCCATGAGGAACGCCAGCGCGCCGCCTTGATGTTCTTTCTCTATACCCTCTTGGGATCATTGCCTTTGTTGCTGGCAATCATCGGGCTCTACCTGAGCAGCGGCACATTCGACATGCGCGTCTGGATCGACGCACCACCGCTGACCGGGATTGCGGCCATGCTGGCCCTGATCGCGATGCTGTTCACTTTCGCGGTCAAGATCCCGGCCTTTCCGGTGCACACTTGGCTGCCGGCGGCGCATGTGCAGGCCCCGACGGCGGGCAGCGTGATCCTGGCCGGCGTGATGCTGAAATTCGGCACTTACGGTCTGGTGCGGTTCGCCCTGCAAATGACGCCCGAGGCCTTTGTACAGGCCGGACAGGTGATCCTCGCCTTCGGGGTGGTCAGCGCGCTTTACGGGGCTTTCGCCGCTCTGGCGCAAAGTGATCTGAAAAAGATGATCGCCTATACCTCGGTCAACCATATGGGATATGTGGTGATCGGGGTGGCCGTGGCCGCGCTCAGCCTTGATCCGGCGATCCGGGTCATTGCGCTGGATGGCGCGACCTTGCAGATGGTCAGCCACGGGCTGGTCACCGGGGCGCTGTTTTTCCTGGTCGGCATGTTGCAAGACCGCGCCCATAGCCGCGACATGGCCGATTTCGGCGGGCTTCTGTCCCGCGTGCCCTGGCTTGGATGGGCCTTTATCCTGTCTGCCTTCGCCTCGCTCGGGCTGCCGGGGTTGGCGCATTTTCCGGCCGAGTTTCAGGTGTTTCTGGCAACGCTCAACACTGCGCCCTGGGCGATTGTCTCGATCCTTGCCATCGTGGTTACGGCGGGGCTCTATCTGCGCGCCATCGCGGCGGTGTTTCTTGGCCCGCCAAACCAGACCTGGGCGACGATGCCCGATCTTGACCGGCGCGAGAAGCTGGTGATCGTGCCGCTTTTGATCCTGATAATCCTTGTCGGCGTGGCCCCGGGCTGGCTGATCGACATGATCCACACCACCATGTCGAGCCTGAGCTTCTGATGGCGCGCGATCTGTCCTTCCTGTTCCCGGAACTGCTGCTGGCCGCCACCGCGATGCTGATGATCATCGCTGAAATGGCGCGCGCGCCGCGGCTGGTGCTGGCCCTCGGGCTGGCCGGGCTGGTGGCGGCGACCCTGCTGACCCTGCCGGTGCTGAATGCCGATACCACGGTCTTTGGCGGCACCTACAGGATCGACCAGATCGCCGGATGGGCCAAGCTGATCCTGCTGCCGGGCACCGCGCTGGCGCTGATCATGGTGCGGGTGGAACTGGCCGGGCAGGAGCGTGAAGGCAGCGTCTATGCCCTGATCACCCTCGTTACCCTGGGCGCATTGATGCTGGCGGGCGGCGGCGATATGATGCTGCTGGTTCTGGGCGTGGTGCTGACGGGGCTCGGTTCCTTCGCGCTGGTGGCCTTTCCGCGCGATGACGCCGCCACCGAGGCGGCGATGAAATACCTGGTGTTCGGGGCCGTCACCGGATCGGTGATGATCTACGGGCTGAGTTTCTGGTTCGGCGGCACCGGATCGACGCTGTTCTCGGATCTTGGCGCGCTGGATGGCAAACCGCTGATTGCCCTGGTGGGGCTGGTCGCGGTGATCGTGGGCCTGGGATATAAGGCGGCGCTGGTGCCGTTCCATTTCTGGGCTCCCGATGCCTATGACGGCGCGCCGGTCTCGATCGCGGCCTATCTCTCGGTCATCACCAAAGCGGCGGCGTTCTTTGCCTTTGCCCAGGTGCTGCGCGATCTGCCGCCCGGCACCGGCTGGCCGCTGGTGCTGGCGCTGATCTCGGCGGCGACCATGACCTATGGCTATCTCGCGGCGCTGGTGCAGACCAATCTGGTCCGGCTCATCGCCTATTCCTCGGTGGCGCAATCCGGCTATTTCCTGATGGGTATCGTGGCGCTTGGGGTCAGCCCCCTGGCCATTCCCGGCATCATCGTGTTCGCCGCCGCCTATGTGGCGATGAACCTTGGTGCTTTCGCCATCGTGATGGGTGCCGGGCGCAATCTGGACGACATCGCCGGATTTGGCCGAAAGCGCCCGATTGCGGGGGTCGCAATGGTGATCTTTCTGCTGTCGCTGACCGGCATCCCGCCGCTTTTCGGCTTTGTCGGCAAGGTCTATCTCTTTACCGCCGCGTTCGAGGCCGGGTTCCTCTGGCTGGTGCTGATCGGCATCCTGAATTCGGTGCTGGCGCTTGGCGTCTATCTTCGCATCGTGGTGGCGATGTATCGCGCCGCTGAAGACACAAGGAATGCACCGGACCCGCCGCTATCGCCGCTGCTTGCGGGTGTCCTGAGCATCACAGGCCTGATCACTCTTGTCATGGCGGTTTTCGCAGGGATCCTGCCGGGCTAGCTGTGAGCTTTCAACAGGCTGTCCATTTAATCCTTTCCGCGTTGGTTGGAGTTGCCAAGCGACCACCTTGGGTTCGGAGGGATCGAATGAACATGCACAAGAATGCCGGATTGACGCCATTGGGTCGAGCGCGGCTGGTGCGGATGATCGAAGACGGGATGACATGTGCCCGGGCAGCGCGGTCCTGCGCGGTCTCGGCCCTGGTATTGTCCCGGTTTGGTTCCAGTCTCTTTCGAGCGATGTTTGCTATGAAGGAGACAAGGAATGGCAACGAGATACACCGAGAAATTTCGCCGTGACTCGGTTCGGATCGCAACGACCAGTGGCCTGACCAGGCCGCAGATTGCATCAGATCTGGGGGTTGGGCTTTCGACGCTGAACAAGTGGGTTCAAAAGCATCAGCATGAAGACCTGATGTCTGGACCGCACGAGGATGTTGAGAAGGAAAATACCCGCCTTCGCAAAGAAATTCGCCTGCTTCGCGAGGAGAGGGAAATACTAGAGCGTGTCGCGCCTGATCAGATTCAGGATTCCCAACGAGTTTAATCTGTGATTCTCTGTCATTGAGGCAGATATTGAGGTCACTTATGGGCAAACCACATCCACTAGCGTTGCGCGAACGGGTAGTAGCGTTCGTTGAAGACGGGAACACACACCGATCCGCCGCCGTAAATTTCCGGGTTTCGATCAAGTTCGTCAATGACATGGTCAGGTTGTATCGCGAAACTGGTTCGCTTTCCCCCAAGCCGCAGGGCAATCCTGGGCGCGGTAAACTCAGCGCTCTTTCCGACTGGGTGCAGGGTCGGCTTAAGGCGCGGGGCGATCTGACACTGGACGAGTTGGTATTGGAGTTGCATCACGAACACGGGGTGCATGTGCATCGCGCTTCAGTTGGTCGCTGGCTGCACCGGCTTGGTCTTAGAGCGTGTCGCGCCAAATCGAATTCACCGGCCGACCCGAACGCATTCGATTGCGCGAACGCTGCCTCGGTCCGGCCGATGAATGCTCGAATCCGATCAGGCGCGACGCGCTCTAATTGAGGCCGTTATAGCCGCCGGTGCTGCTGCT
>NZ_JBTUJH010000042.1:0-22053 GCF_058343375.1 Alterinioella sp. | reverse complement strand
TAGGGTCAGGACCCATTAATCCTGCGCCACTGGCGCTGATTTGCCAAAATATCAGTGGTTTGGCGTGCGCCGCCCATGGTGGCTCCATTTGCAAGCGCGCCGAGACGCTGAGATGAAGGCAAATCAGCGTCCCTTGGATTTGGCGGATTTTCCCGCTGACTGCGTTCCAGGGCTTTGAAAATCAACCAGATTTACCTGCGCCCTGCGCCTTGTCAGCGAAAAAATCTGCCAAACCAGTGATGCAGGATTAATGGGTCCTGACCCTAGCACAGGCCGGTTTGCCTGCCGCCTGGTCTGAAATCGGGCGATCGGATTCTGATCCGCAGCTGCGGGGCCTGTAGCTCGGGCTAAAGTTCCGTGGGTTTCAACGGCTTTCCGCCGCGGGCAATCGTGACCCTATGGCATGTCCGGGAAAAATCCGCGCCCCCTGACGTTGCCTGAAATCAAGGATTTCAACGCGTGCGGCGATGCACCCTGTCGCGGCTATTTGGAGACGTGCTTTAGGCAAAGGCGGCCTCAAGTGCGATCTGCACCATATC
Source organism: Alterinioella sp. (assembly GCF_058343375.1). Classification (NCBI taxonomy): domain Bacteria; kingdom Pseudomonadati; phylum Pseudomonadota; class Alphaproteobacteria; order Rhodobacterales; family Paracoccaceae; genus Alterinioella; species Alterinioella sp. The sequence continues at coordinate 21,514 of NZ_JBTUJH010000042.1, read as the reverse complement.
GGAGAAGCTCGACTGCCTGTCTTGTGCAGACAGTTCTTCGCCGGTTTGCAGATGGTCTGATATGGTCAGCACCGCCAGCGCCCGGCAGCCATGGCGCGCGGCCAGCGTATAGAGTTCGGCGGCCTCCATCTCGACCGCCAGAATGCCATGGCGGGTCATCTGCTCGTTCAGGTCGGGGCGTTCGTCATAGAACACATCCGAGGAATAGATGCCGCCGACATGAATACCGGTTCCGGTTTTTTGCGCCGCCGCATGGGCCGCCTGCAACAGCCCGAAATCGGCGCAGGGCGAGTAATTCAATTCCCGGAAAATTCCGCTGGAGGGCGAATTCAATGTTGTGGAGGTCATCGCCAGCACGACATCGCGCAGCTTTACCTGCGGCTGCATGCCCCCGGCCGATCCGATCCGGATCAGCGTTTTAACCCCGAAATCGCGGATCAGTTCATTGGCATAGATCGACAGGCTTGGCATGCCCATGCCCGACCCCTGGATCGTCACCCGATTTCCCGCCCATGTGCCGGTAAAGCCCAACATGGCGCGGGTTTCATTGATGCAAACGGGGCTATCCAGAAATTTCTCGGCCGCCCATTTGGCGCGTAAAGGATCGCCCGGCATCAGAACTGTTTCGGCGATATCGCCCGGATTGGCACCGATGTGAATTGTCATGGCATCCCCGCAATTACCTGCGCCTGTCGGCACGTCGCGCCAATTTCAGCCATCAGACCCAAGTTTTCGGCCAAGCGCAAGCGGGTGGGCGCTTGGCCGAAGGGGGTCAATGCCCTGGATCTGGCGGTCAGATTTCCAAATCGGCGGGATCGGTTCCCGCCGCAATGGCCGCTTTATACCAGGCTGGCTGGCGCCCGCGGCCTGTCCAGGTCTGATCGGGATCAGCGGGGTTGCGGTATTTCGGGACCACGGGTTTGGCCGCAGATTTCTTCCCGTAAATTTCCTCCAGTGAAAAACCATATTCTTCTGCCGCGCGTTTTGCGGCCGCAAGGGCGGCTTCTTTCTGACGCTTCTCAAAGCTGTTGAGCGTCTTATCAATTTTCTTTCTCAAATCCAGCAAATCGTCTTTAGACATCGAATTCAGGTCAATAGCCATTTTACGCCTCATGAATGATTGTGATCCCCAACTAGCGTATATTACCTTATTTTTTCAATTCCAATCTTGCAAACCTGTCGAAAAATACAGGAGATATGGCGTGCTATTGCCAATCGGTGGTCAAATGCGCTGCTATTCTGCCGCCAATGAGCTTTCATCGAGCAGATGGACAATATCCATCATGATCTGGTTAAGCTCGAAATCCTTGGGCGTATAGACACGGGCAACACCCAACCCCAGCAGTTTTTCGGCATCTTGATCGGGGATGATACCCCCGACCATAACCGGGATATGGTCCAGATTCTCAGTGCGCAGCCGGTCCATGATGTCACCAATCAGCGGCACGTGGCTGCCGGACAGGATGGAAAGGCCAATGACATCCGGCATCTCGTTCCGCGCGGCGGTGACAATCTGCCCGGGCGACAGGCGGATGCCCTCATAAGAGATATCCATGCCACAATCGCGGGCGCGAAAGGCAATCTGCTCGGCCCCGTTCGAATGGCCATCCAGCCCCGGTTTGCCGACCATGAATTTCAACCGGTGGCCCAGTTTGTCGGACAGCGCATCGACCGCCGCGCGGATTTCCTCCAGCCCTTCGGTCTTGTTCGACACCGCGCGCGAGACGCCGGTGGGGCCGCGATATTCGCCGTGGACGGCGCGCATGATGGCGGCCCATTCACCGGTGGTAACGCCCGCCCGTGCTGCCGTGATCGAGGCGGGCATGATGTTTTCGCCCGCGCGCGCGGCGGCCTGCAACCCGTCCAGCGCGGCTTTCACCGCGCCCGCATCACGGGTGGCGCGCCAGGCATTCAATTGCGCGACCTGATCGGCCTCTAGCGCCGGGTCGATGACCATGATGCCGCCTTGCGCGGCCACCAGTGGCGAAGGCTCGCCCTCGGTGAACCTGTTGACGCCGACGACAACCGTTTCGCCGCGCTCGATGGCATTCACCCTGTCGGCATTGGATTCGACCAATCGGCCCTTCATATAATCAATCGCGGCAATTGCGCCGCCCATGGCGTCCAGATTGGCCAATTCCGCCCGCGCGCCCTGTTTCAGCGCCTCGACTTTCGCGTCAACAACCGGGTTGCCGTCGAAAAGATCGCCATATTCCAGCAGATCGGTTTCATAGGCCATGATTTGCTGCATCCGCATCGACCATTGTTGGTCCCAGGGGCGCGGCAGGCCCAAAGCCTCGTTCCAGGCGGGCAATTGAACCGCACGGGCGCGGGCGTTTTTTGATAGCGTCACGGCCAGCATTTCAATCAGAATGCGATAGACGTTGTTTTCGGGTTGCTGTTCGGTCAGGCCGAGGCTGTTGACCTGAACACCATAGCGGAACCGCCGCATCCTGGGGTCTTGCACGCCATAGCGGTCGCGGCAGATTTCATCCCACAGATCGACAAAGGCGCGCATCTTGCACATTTCGGTAACGAAACGGATGCCGGCATTGACGAAAAAGGAAATCCGCCCGACCAGGGCCGGGAAATCCTCGGGTTTTACGCGCGGTTGCAGCGCATCCAGCACGGCAATTCCGGTTGCCAATGCAAAGGAAAGCTCCTGTTCCGGCGTGGCACCGGCCTCTTGCAAATGGTAGGAACAGACATTCATCGGGTTCCATTTCGGCACGTTCTCATAGCAATATTCGGCCACATCGGCGATCATCTTCAGGCTCGGCTCAGGCGGGCAGACATAGGTGCCCCGGCTCAGATATTCCTTGATCAGATCGTTTTGCACCGTGCCCTGCAGGGCCGCGATATCGGCCCCCTGTTCCTCGGCCACCGCAATATAAAGCGATAACAGCCAGGGTGCTGTCGCGTTGATCGTCATCGAGGTGTTCATCCGGTCCAGCGGGATCCGGTCAAACAGCGCCCGCATATCGCCCAGATGGCAGACCGGCACGCCAACCTTGCCGACCTCGCCGCGGGCCAGGGCGTGGTCGCTGTCATATCCGGTCTGCGTCGGCAGATCGAACGCCACCGACAGGCCGGTCTGCCCCTTGGCCAGATTGCCCCGATAAAGCGCGTTCGAGGCGCTGGCGGTGGAATGGCCGGCATAGGTGCGGATCAGCCAGGGACGATCTTTTTTCGGTGCGGTCATGGCGGGGCTCCGGGCTGAGGCTTGGAAATCTTATTTCGTCAATCCGGGTATATTGGGAATAAAAATACCTTGTCAACTCGCCGCAACGCGGCGAGAAGCGCCAAATTGCTGCGATTGCATTCAGACGGGCCGTTTGCGGAACGTCATGATCAGCCCCTTGTCATCGGCATGATCGCCGCCCGGTTTGTCATAGATCGAAAATTCCCGGAACTGCACCGGCGTGATCTGGCCGCGCGCCACCATCTGCGCCAGGGCCGAGCCGAACCCGGCGCTGTCCAGCACCTCGGCAATCACGCTGCAGACAAACAGCGCGCCCGGCCGTGCGATGCGCCAAAGCTCCGGCAGGCAGATCGCGCCGACATGGCCATGGGTAAAGGTGCCGGTCGAGACCAGCCCGCCATAGCTGTCTGAGGCAATATCCAGCTTCCCGGTCAGGTCGCCGGTGAACAGGCTGCGGTAAACGCCCTTGCCTTCGGCAACGCTCAGCATCTCGGGCGACAGGTCGATCGCGTCGATCACGGTGTCGTTCAGCGCCTGGCCCAGTAAACCGGTGCCCGCGCCGATATCGAGAACCGGATTGTTGTCACCGGCCTCACCGCGGAAGGTGCGCGCCACCTCACGCGGTGCCGCATAACCGCGCGCATCCGCAAAGCCGGTGTCGTAGGTTCCGGCCCAGTCGCGGTAGAATTTCCTGGTTTCCTCTGCACCGCCAAGCGCATAGGCACCGTCGAGATCGGGCTTGGGCATCTTTTGCCTCCTGCTGGACATCGCCACCATGCGGTATTTGCGTGATTGAAGCCACAGCCATTTCCTGCCACCTTCGCCGGCGATGTTCACGATGATAGAAGTCCCGGCCTGGTTGCTGATCCTGATGCTGCTTTTTGCGGCGGTAACGGCATTGGACCGGGTGCTGATGCCATCGGTTCGTTGGTATTTGCGCCGCCGTCTGGAACGCGCGGTCGAGCGGCTCAATAAACGGCTGTCGATCCCGATTCAGCCGTTCAAACTGGCCCGTCGCCGCGATACGATCTTGCGGCTGCGCTATGATCCGGAGGTCGCCAAGGCCATCGTGGCCTATGCCCGCGAACACAATGTCCGCGAAGATGTCGTGGCCGAACGGGCCGAACGTTATGCGCGTGAAATTGTCCCGTCCTTTTCGGCCATTGCCTATTTCGGGGTGGCCATCCGCGCCGCCCGGTTCCTGTCGCGCTCGCTCTATCGGGTGCGGGTGGGAACCGAGAATGCCGACGCGCTGGAAGCAATCGACCCCGATGCGACCGTGGTCTTCGTGATGAACCACCGGTCGAACATGGATTATGTTCTGGTCACCTGGTTGGCGGCAAAGCGTTCGGCGCTGGCCTATGCGGTGGGGGAATGGGCGCGGGTCTGGCCGTTGCGGCCCCTGATCCGCAGCCTGGGCGGCTATTTCATCCGGCGGCGTCACAACAACCCGCTCTATCGCAAGGTGCTGGCGCGCTATGTGCAGATGGCAACCGAGGCCGGCGTGACCCAGGCGGTATTCCCCGAAGGCGGTCTCAGCCGCACCGGGGCCCTGCGGGAACCGAAACTGGGTCTGCTCTCCTATATCATTGACGGCTATCGCCTGGGCGAAAGCCGCGATGTGGTCTTTGTGCCGGTGGCGCTGAATTATGACCGGGTGATGGAAGATCGCAGGCTGATCCGGGCCAATACCGAAGGCGCGCGCAGTTTCCGGTTTTCACTAAGGCCGATCTACCGGTATTTGCGCAATCTGGTCTGGCAAAAGATTACCGGGCGGGTGCATCGCTATGGCATCGCGGCGGTCAGCTTTGGCACGCCATTGCCGCTCAGCGCCTTCATGACCGAACATGAAGGCCAGGCCGAAACCCTGGGCGAAGAACTGATGCGCCGGATCTCGGACGTCATGCCGGTGGTGCCGTTTCCGGTGATCGCGCATGCGATGGTTGCAGGTGTGCGCAGCCGCGCGGAGCTGACCGGCGCGGTTCAGGCGCGGATTGATCATGCCCGCGCCAAAGGCGCGCCGGTGCATCTGCCCCGGACCGATCTGGACCTTGTGATCGAGGCCGGGCTGAATGGCATGAAGCTGCGGAAAATGCTGCAAGTGCAGGGTGACGCGCTGATCCTCAGCCCGGATGGCGAGGAAATCATGGCGTTCTATGCCCGGTCGATTGCGCCGCTATATCAGGATTTCACGGAGGAATAGCGCAATTCCGATCAAAAATGAGGGGTGCGCGACATAATATTTCAAAAAACACCGTAATTCTGGTTGCATAGTTGCGCGACGCCTTTTACGACATTCTGCAAGCGCGGAATCATTCCGCAACGCAGAAATTCCAATTGGAGGAGCTGATGGCCTTGGACAGCAACCCCGCAATCGCCGTTTATGACGCGCCGGAAAAAGACCTCTATGAAATGGGAGAGATCCCGCCCATGGGCTATCTGCCCAAGCAGATGTATGCGTGGGCCATTCGCCGTGAACGCCATGGTGAGCCGATGCAGGCCTTTCAGGTCGAAGTGGTCGACGTGCCGGTGATCGACAGCCACGAAGTGCTGGTTCTGGTGATGGCGGCCGGCGTGAATTACAATGGTGTCTGGGCCGGGCTCGGCGTGCCGATCAGCCCCTTTGACAGTCACGGTGCCCCCTATCATATCGCAGGGTCCGACGCGGCGGGAATTGTCTGGGCCGTGGGTGACAAGGTCACGCGCTGGAAGGTGGGTGATGAGGTCGTGATCCATTGCAACCAGGATGATGGCGATGATGAGGAATGCAATGGCGGCGATCCGATGTTCTCGACCAGCCAGCGGATCTGGGGCTATGAGACGCCGGATGGCTCCTTTGCGCAATTCACCAATGTGCAGTCCCAGCAGTTGATGCCGCGGCCCCGGCATCTGACCTGGGAGGAAAGCGCCTGCTACACGCTGACATTGGCCACCGCCTATCGGATGCTGTTTGGCCATCACCCGCATGAGTTGAAACCGGGTCAGAATGTGCTGGTCTGGGGGGCCTCGGGCGGGCTGGGGTCCTATGCGATCCAGTTGATCAATACGGCCGGAGCGAATGCCATCGGGGTGATCTCGGATGAGGATAAACGCCAGTTCGTGATGGATCTGGGCGCGAAGGGCGTGATTAATAGGAAGGATTTTGATTGCTGGGGGCAGTTGCCGGTGGTGAACACGCCGGAATATGCCACCTGGTTCAAGGAAGCGCGCAAGTTCGGCAAGGCGATCTGGGATATTACCGGCAAGGGCAACAATGTCGATATCGTGTTCGAGCATCCCGGCGAGGCGACGTTCCCGGTTTCGACCCTGGTTTGCAAGAAGGGTGGCATGGTGGTGATTTGTGCGGGCACCACGGGCTTCAACTGCACCTTTGACGTGCGCTATTTGTGGATGCATCAGAAACGGGTTCAGGGCTCGCATTTCGCGCATCTCAAACAGGCGGCCTCGGCCAACAAGTTGATGATCGAGCGGCGGCTGGACCCTTGCATGTCGGAGGTTTTCCCGTGGGAGGACCTGCCGCAGGCGCATTTGAAGATGTACAGAAACGAGCACAAGCCGGGTAATATGTCGGTGCTGGTGCAGGCTCCGCGCACCGGGTTGGTGACGCTGGAGGATGTGCTGGAGGCCGGGCCGCAAGGCTGAGGTTGGCCGTTGAAACCAGGGACCGCGCCGGGAAACTGGCGCGGTTTTTCATTGCGCTGAGGCTTTGCCGCAGCGCCCGGGCGGGCGACGCAACTCAGGCCCCCATTCGGGAGCCTTCGCCGCGCCGCATTGCCATGCGCATGAGGCCGGGTTCGGTGTTGGATCCGGGTGTCACGCCGGTGCATTGGCCGTACACGCTCTGTGCATACGGGGTGGCACCGGATGGATGGCGCGGGAAATGAGTATTTTTGCAAAGAAGAAGATGAAGGGGGCTTTTCGCGTGGTGCTGGCCCGGGGCGCGGATTAGGTTGGTGCCATGGCAGGCGCGGCAGTGACATTTTCCGAGGATCAGGCGGCAGCCTTTGATGCGTTGGCCGAAGCGATGCGCAGTGCGGGCGTCGATCTGGAGGCGGAAACGCTGCTGCCGGCAAGCGGCGGCAAGGCCCAGGTCATGGCCGTGGTGGGCAAGGCGGGCAGTGGCAAGACGCTGTTGCTGGCGGAATTGGTTGCAGCGCTGGAAGGCCTGGGCGTCGAACTGGTGTCGGGCGATTGGGAAGGCAAGCGGCGGCGCGATCGGCGCACATTGGCGGTGCTGGCCCCGACCAACAAGGCAGCGGCTGTGCTGCGCGGTCACGGCGTGCCGGCAACCACCATTCACCGCATCCTGTATACGCCCGTCTATGACCCGGAATATGAGAAGGTTGCCGAATGGCTGGCGGGGCAGGGCGAACGCCCTGAGATCGCGGCGCTGACCGACGCGGCGCTTGATCGGGCCAGGCTGGTCTATGACACGCATAAATCGGTGCCTGCGGCGCTGGCGTCGGCGGGGTTGCGCGGCTCTGATTTCATCACCGGGTGGAAGCGGCGCGAGGACGGGCTGGATATCGGGCTGGTCGATGAAAGTTCGATGCTGGATCAAAAACAGCTCGATGATCTGCGGGAGATTTTCCCGATGCTGGTGCTGTTTGGCGACCCGGCGCAGCTGGCCCCGGTGGGTCAATCGGGCGAGATGGTCTTTGACAAGCTGAAAGGCCGCCGCAAGCTGGAGCTGCGCCGCATCCACCGGCAGGAGGCGGATAATCCGATCCTTGATCTGGCGCATGCCCTGGGCGACCCTGACCTGGGGTTCGAGGCGTTTGAACGGATGCTCGAAGATGCCGCGGGCCGGGATCATCGCATCGTTCTGGCGGGCCGTGCCGATAGCGATCTGATGACGCGCAGCCCGGTTCTGGTCTGGCGAAATGCCACGCGCATCAGGCTGATCAGCGCCTTTCGCCTGGCCCATGGCGCGCCTGATGATGCGCTTTTGCCCGGTGAGCCGCTGATTTGCGACGGTATCGAGCTGCCGGTCAAGCATCGCAAGAAGCGCATCGACCTTGAGGCGCGCGGGCTGATCAAGGGGGCGCAGGTGGTCTATCTGGGCCCCGGGCGCAAGCCGGGGTTTTCCCGCCTGCATGTGGTGGGGGCCGAAAGCCCGCAAATCTCGGCGGCCTCGATCGTGAAGATCGAGAAACCGGACACGGAAGAACCGTTCATCCCCTATGCCGCGCGCATGGGGGCGGCGTTCTTGCACGGGGCGGCGGTAACCATTCACAAGGCGCAAGGCAGTCAGTGGCAGGATGTGCAGGTTTTTGCGCCCGATCTTTACGCGGCCGCGCGGATGGGGCGGATGGAGGCCGGGCAGGCCTTGTGGAAACGGTTGGCCTATGTGGCGATTACACGGGCCGAGGAACGGCTGATCTGGATCGGGCGCTACGCGTTGTCACGGCCCACCAAACCCCTGACGACGGATGATCTGGAGGTGCCGGTGGTGCCGTTGACGCTGGAGGCGCAATCGGATCTGGAGGGGATGTAATGGCCACTATTCTGATCACCGGGGCCAGTTCCGGCATTGGCCGTGCCACGGCTGAGGCGTTTTTGGCGGCAGGCTGGCAGGTCGGGCTGCTGGCGCGCCGGGGTGATGCCTTGCACGCGGTGGCGGCGGGCCATGGTAACGCGCAGGTTTTGCCCGCCGATGTGACCGATTTGGCGGCCATGGAGGCGGCTGTGGCCACTTTGGCGGGCCGGTTCGGGCGGCTTGACGTGCTGTTCAACAATGCGGGCATCTTTGTGCCGCAGGGCATGATCGACGAAATTGACCCCGGTGATTGGGCGGCCAGCCTTGCCGTCAATCTGGGCGGCATGTTCAATGCCGCGCGGGCCGCATTTGCGCAGATGCGGGGCCAGGACCCGCAAGGCGGGCGGATCATCAATAATGGCTCGATCTCGGCCCATGCGCCGCGCCCCGGATCGGTCTGCTACACGGTCACGAAACATGGCGTGACCGGGTTGACGAAATCGCTGTCGCTGGATGGGCGGGCCTATGATATTGCGGCCGGTCAGATCGACATTGGCAATGCCCGCACGCCGTTGCTGGAGGATGTGGCCGCAGGTGCCAGGGCGCTTGGCCAGGAGGTGCCGCCGATCATGGAGGTGACGGATGTGGCGCGCGCCGTGTTGCATATGGCCAGCCTGCCGCCGGGGGCCAATATCCAGACCATGACGATCATGGCGACCAAAATGGCCTTTGTCGGCCGAGGCTGACCGGCTGCTGTCCCGGGGGCGCGAAGGCGGCGCTAGCTGCTGAGGATATAGCGGAAAATGGCCGAGGCCGACCAGCCCGCGACGATCGCGATAAAGAGCGACAGCAGCCCGTAGACCAGCGGCCGTTCATAGGCCAGGTTATAGATCAGCCGCTCAAGGCCCACCTTGGCAACTTCAATCTCGGTCTCGAAGCTGGCAACCACCTCTCGGTCGCGGGTCAGGAAGATGCGGGCCAGATAGTCGCCTTCGACCAGATTGGCGGGCAGGGCGATTGTTGTGTCGAACAGCGTTTCGCTGCGCAGGTTCACGGTGTTTTCGAGCATCTGATACAGGCCGGCATTGGCGCGAATGCGCATCACGGCATCGGTGAAATCCCCGGGCCGGTCGCTGCCGGTGCCGACGGCGCGGATGGCCCGCGAGATTGATATGCGATAGCGCAGATCTTCGGTCGAGGAGATCACTTCGTCGAAGGGCGCGGTGGTGGCGACAGCGTAGAAGGTGGGGGCGGCGTCAATCTCGACCGCTTCGACATTCATCCAGATGCCGTAATTTCGATCCAGCCGACGCACGGTCAGCGGCTGATCGGGGCCTTCAATCGTGACAATCACCCCGAGCGGCATTTCGGGGGCCGGGGTGTTGCGTTGAACGGCCCCGAATATCAGGATCTCGGAGCCGTTGAAATTGGCGGTGATCGACACGGTGTTCTGGCTGAGGCCCGCGATGATGCGTTCCTCCTGCGCGGCCGAGCCAAGCGGGGCGATGAGCATCGCCAATATGAGGGCCAGCCGCTTCAATGGCCCGACGCCCGACCAAGAGAGAACAGCTCAGTCGGTTGCACGAGCAGGTCGAAAGCCAGCTTGCCGGAAACCGCAAGCACCATGATCGCCAGCAGGATGCGCAGCTGTTCAGCCTTGAGATAGACACCGATCCGCGCCCCGATCTGGGCCCCGACAACGCCGCCGATCAGCAGCAGCACGGCCAGCACCATATCAACGGTGAAATTGGTGGTGGCGTGCAACAGCGTGGTGAATGCGGTGACAAAGATGATCTGAAACAGCGACGTGCCGACCACGACCTTGGTGGGCATGCCAAGGATGTAGATCATTGCGGGAACCATGATAAAGCCGCCGCCGACACCCATGATCGCGGCCAGGACACCCACGGCGACGCCAACCAGAAGCGGCGGTATCACGCTGAGATAGAGGCCCGATGTGCGAAAGCGCGTCTTGAAGGGCAGGGCATGGATCCAGCTGCGATGATGGCGCCGCGGCGGCGGTCCGGAGGCATTGCGCAATTTGCGGATCGCATTCAGGCTTTCGACAAACATCAGCGCGCCGATGATGCCCAGGAAAAACACATAGGAGAGCTTGACCAGCAGATCGACCTGACCGATGGCGCGCAGCGCGTTGAACAATTGAACGCCAAGTGCCGCCCCGATCAGACCGCCGATCAGCAGCACGACGCCCATCTTGAGATCGACGGTCTTGCGCTTGAAATGCGCCAACACGCCGGAAAAGGAGGAGGCGACGATCTGATTGGCCTCGGTCGCCACGGCCACAGCGGGCGGGATTCCGATAAAGAACAGAAGCGGTGTCATCAGGAACCCGCCACCGACGCCGAACATGCCCGACAGGATGCCCACAAGGCCGCCAAGCCCGAGTAAAAGGAAGGCGTTGACCGATACTTCGGCAATGGGCAGGTAAATCAGCATGGTAGCCATAATCGAATGGAGGGTGCGCTTGTCCTAAAGCACAGTTGCGATCTTCAACATAGCCCCGGACTGCGACAAATCGGAGCAATTTTTCGTGTGGGCCGGTGGTTCAGGCCGCGCGCAGATAGCGGCGCAGGATTTTTTCCAGCTTGGCGGCACCGATCGGGGCCATTTTCTTGGTGTGTTCGTGGCTTATCGACTCGTCGCTCAGCCCCGCGGCCATGTTGGTGATGGTCGAGATTGCGGCCGCCCTGAGGCCCAGAAACCGGGCCAGAATAACCTCGGGCACGGTCGACATGCCCACGGCATCGGCCCCCAGGATGCGGATGGCGTTGATCTCGGCCGGGGTCTCGAATGACGGGCCGGAATACCAGGCATAGATGCCTTCGGCCAGCGCGATGCCCTCGGCCTTGGCGGCGGCTTTCAGACCGGCGCGGATGGTCGGGTCATAGGCGTCTTTCATCGGCACGAACCGGGCATCGGTCGGCTCTCCGATCAACGGGTTGAGGCCGGAAAAATTGATGTGATCGCTGAGCAGCATCAGATCGCCGGGCGCAATGTCGGCGCGCATGGAGCCGGCCGCATTGGTTGCAATCAGGGTGTCGGCCCCAAGTGCGCGCAGCACCTCCAACGGCAATCGCATCGCATCGCCGCGGCCGCTCTCGTAATAATGCGCGCGGCCTCCGAACACGGCAACGCGGACCCCTTCAAGATCACCGATCACCAGTTTCGGGTTATGCCCCGAGACACCGGCATGCGGGAAACCGGGCAGGTCGGCATAGTCGATTGCGACCCCATCGACAGTGTCCGCCAGATGCCCCAGCCCCGACCCGAGAATCAGGCCGGTCCCCACGCGGGCAGTGCCTGCCTTGGAGTGGATGTGGCTGACAAGAGCGTCGAGGTCAGACATGATTGCGGTTCCTATCCCGGGGCGCGGCGAAGGATTTTCGAAAATCCTTGAGAAAGCGCCTTTGAAGGCGCTTCGCCGCGCGCATCTTCATCGTTCCTTCACATAAGGCTCTCCGCCGGCGCGCGGCGGGATGGCCTTGCCGACAATGCCGGCCAGGATGATAACCGTCAGGATGTAGGGCAGCGCCTGCATGAACTGCACCGGGATCACGAAATCGCCAAGCGCGATATTCTGATACCGCGCCCCGACCGCGTCCAGCAACCCAAACAGCAAGGTGGCCCACAGCGCATACCAGGGTCGCCATTTTGCGAATATGAGGGCGGCCAGCGCGATAAATCCACGCCCGGCGCTCATATCCTTGTTGAACCCGGCGGCCAGGCTGGTGGCCAGATAGGCCCCGGCGATGCCGCACAGAACGCCACAGATCAGAACCGCGGAATAGCGCGCGCGCACAACCGAAATACCAGCCGTATCCACCGCTGCCGGGTTTTCGCCCACCGCCCGCAGGCGCAGCCCGAACCGGGTTCGAAACAGCACCCACCAGGTCAACGGTACCATCAGAAAGGCGATATAGACCAGAATGGAATGGCCCGATATCAGCTCGGAATAGATCGGCCCCAGGATGGGCACGCCGGAAAGCTGCTCGGCAAAGGGCAGGGTGATATCGCGGAACCGGCCCGCGCCCACCAGTTGCGGCGTGCGCCCGCCAAGCTCGAACCAGGCATCGCCGATCACCACGGTCACACCGGCGGCCAGAAAGTTGATGGCGACGCCCGAGATCAGCTGATTGCCGCGGAAGGTGATCGAGGCCAACCCATGCAGCGCCGCCAGAACGACCGAGGAAGCAATGCCCGCCAACAGCCCGATCCAGACATTGCCGGTAAGGGCCGCAACCGCCGCCGAAAAGAACGCGGCGATCAGCATCTTGCCTTCCAGTCCGATATCAAAAATGCCTGCGCGTTCGGAATAAAGCCCGGCCAGACAGGCCAGCAGCAGCGGCGTGGCCGAGCGCACGGTGGAATCGAGCAGTTGCAGGACAGTTGCGAAATCCATGGCTCAAGCCCCCCTGCGCAGGCTGAGAAAGATCCGTTCAACCGGCATTCGCACCATATTGTCGAGCGCCCCGGTGAACATGATCACCAGGCCCTGAATAACCAGCAGCATCTCGCGGCTGACGGCGGGCATTTCAAATTCCAGCTCGGCACCGCCCTGATACAGCATCCCGAACAGAAGCGCGGCAAGAAACACGCCCACCGGATGCGACCGGCCCATCAGCGCCACCGCAATGCCCACAAACCCCGCCCCCTGCACCGGGTCGATGACCAGCCTTTCGGCTTCGCCCATCACCGAGTTGACGGCCATCAGCCCCGCCAGACCGCCCGAGATCAGCATCGAGATCATGATGATACGCACCGGGTTGATACCGGCATAGACAGCCCCGGGTTCGGAAAACCCATAGGCGCGAATCTCGTATCCCAGGCGCGTGCGCCAGATCAGCAGCCAGACGAAAACGCAGGCCGCGATCGCGACGAAAAAGGACACATTGAGCGGCGTTGACCGGCTGAACCCCAACCAGGGCGCAACATCATAGGCGTTGGGCAGGCGGGCACCTTCGATAAAACGCGCGGTTTCAGGTGCCATCGAACCCGGCACCCGAAACACATTGACCAGCAGATAGACCAAAAGCGCCGAGGCGATGAAGTTGAACATGATCGTGGTGATCACGACATGGCTGCCGCGTTTGGCTTGCAGATAGGCCGGGATCGCGGCCCAAGCGGCCCCGAACAGCGCCGCCCCGACAGTGGCCGCAATCAGCGCCAGCGACCAATGTGGCCAGGGCAGGGACAGCGCCACCACGGCCACGCCAAGCCCGCCGATGGCAGCCTGTCCCTCGCCGCCGATATTGAACATGCGGGCGTGAAAGGCGACGGCGACAGCCAGCCCGGTAAAGATGAAATTGGTGGCATAATAGAGGGTGAAGCCCCAGCCATAGGCGCTGCCCACCGATCCGCGCACCATGATCACCAGCGCCTCGACCGGGCTTTCGCCGATATAAAGCACGACCAGCGCCGAAACGAACAGCGCCAGCACCAGATTGATAATCGGAATAAGCGCGATATCGGCCCATTTCGGCATCTTGTCCATCACGCGGCCTCTTTCGTCACACCGGCCATCAACAGGCCCAGTTCGCCTTCATTGGTTTCTGCCGGAAGCCGTTCACCCATGATCTTTCCGTCAAACATCACGGCGATGCGATCCGACAATGACAGGATCTCATCCAATTCGACCGAGACCAGCAGAATCGCCTTGCCCGCATCGCGCAGCGCCACGATCTGTTTGTGAATGAATTCGATCGCGCCAATATCGACGCCGCGGGTCGGTTGGCCGATCAACAACAGATCTGGATTGCGCTCGATCTCGCGGGCGACGACGATTTTTTGCTGATTGCCGCCGGAAAAATTCTTGGCCTGCAGCATCGGATCGGGCGGGCGGACATCGAAATGCTCCATCTTGTCGGCGGTGTCTGCCTTCAGGGCGCGATTGTCCATGAACAGGCGGTTTTTCTGATATTTCGGATCGTGGTGATAGCCGAACGCGATATTTTCCCAGGCCGTATAGGGCATGATCAGACCTTCGCGCTGGCGATCTTCCGGCACATGGGCAATGCCGCGTGCGCGCCTGCTTTGCCCGTCCGATTGTTGGCCTGTCAGATCCAGCGCGTCACCGTTCAGCCGGATCTCGCCGCTGGTGGCCGCGATCATGCCGCCCAGAACCTTCAGCAATTCGGTCTGACCATTTCCCGACACGCCCGCGATGCCCAGAATTTCACCGGCCCGAATCTCCAGCGAAATGCCTTTCAGCCGCTCGACCTTTTGCTCGTCATGGACCACCAGGTCGCGCACCTGCAGCACGATCGGCCCTGGTTGGGCCGGGGCCTTGTCGACCGAAAGCAGAACCTTGCGGCCGACCATCAGTTCGGCCAGTTCCTCGGGGCTGGTATCGGCGGTTTTGACCGTGGCCGTCATCTCGCCGCGCCGCATGACGCTGACGGTATCGGTCACCTCCATGATCTCGCGCAGCTTGTGGGTGATCAGGATGATGGTTTTGCCCTGTTCCTTCAGCCCGTTCAGGATCCGAAACAGGTGATCGGCCTCGGCCGGCGTCAACACGCCGGTGGGTTCATCCAGGATCAGGATATCGGCGTGACGGTAAAGCTGTTTCAGGATCTCGACGCGCTGCTGGTGGCCGACGCTGAGATCTTCGACAATGGCATCGGGATCGACATGCAGCTCGTATTCTTCGGCCAGTTCGGTCAGCAGTTTGCGGGCCTTGGCGATCGAAGGTTTCAGCATCGCACCATCCTCGGCCCCGAGGATGACGTTTTCGACCACGGTGAAATTTTCCACCAGCTTGAAATGCTGATGCACCATGCCGATGCCGGCGCGGATGGCGGCCTGGCTGTCGGAGATCGGCGTCAGGGTGCCATTGATGAAGATTTCGCCCGCATCGGCCTTGTAAAATCCATACAGGATCGACATCAGCGTCGATTTTCCGGCCCCGTTTTCGCCCACGATGCCATGGATCGTGCCCTTGCGCACCGAGATCGAGATATCCTTGTTGGCCTGCACCGGCCCGAAGGATTTGGAAATTCCCTTCAGTTCAATGGCAAAGGGAGCGGTGTCAGATTGGGGCTCTGTCATTGGTTGGTTATCGTCCCGCGTTTTTCTTGTGCTCTTGTCGGCCCTCCCGGCGGGCAGAGTCAGACGTTACCACAGCGCGCTCATCTGTCCAGCATGGGGGCAATGAAAATCGGGCCGCCCGGATAGGGGCGGCCCGACTGTATTTCGGTGGTCAGTTCCGCTGGCTTACTGAACCGGGCAGGCGCCATCCTCGGTATAGTTATGCACGACGATGTCACCGGCGATGATCGCGTCGCGTGCTTCGGCCAAAATGGCCTGCATCTCGTCGGTGATCAGCTCGGCGTTATATTCGTCCAGCGCATAGCCGACGCCGTCCTCTTCCAGACCGAAGAAGTGGATGCCGGTTTCGATATCTGCCAGATCGGTGCTGAAGGCGTCATAGACGGCCACATCGACGCGCTTCAGCATCGAGGTCAGAACCTGGCCCGGATGCAGGTAGTTCTGGTTGCTGTCCACGCCGATCGACAGGATGCCTTCATCGGCCGCGGTCTGCAGAACACCCAGGCCGGTGCCGCCAGCGGCGGCAAAGACCACATCGGCCCCCTGGCTGATCTGGCCACGGGTCAGTTCACCGCCGCGCACCGGGTCATTCCAGGCCGCAGGCGTGGTGCCGGTCATGTTCTGGATGATCACCGCATCGGGATTCACCGCGCGCACACCTTGCGCATAGCCGCAGCCAAAGCGCGAGATCAGCGGGATATCCATGCCGCCGACAAAGCCGACAGTGCCGGTTTCAGAGGCCAGACCCGCCAGCATGCCGACCAGGTAGGATCCCTGTTCCTCGCGGAAGATCACCGAACGCACATTGGGCGCATCGACCACGCCGTCAATGATCACGAAAATGGTGTCAGGGTAGTCAGGTGCCACGACTTCCAGCGCCGAGGCCTGGCTGAAGCCAGCCATGACGATGGGGTTCGAGCCGGCTTCGGCAAGGCGACGCATCGCCTGTTCGCGCTGCGCATCCGATTGCAGCTCGATCTCACGATATGATCCGCCGGTTTCCTCGGCCCATTGTTCCGCACCGCGGAAGGCGGCCTCGTTGAACGAGCGGTCGAACTTGCCGCCGAGGTCAAAGATGATGGCCGGATCCTGGGCCAGCGCAGCACCGGCCGTCAGGGCCATGGCCGCAGCAGCGCCAAGGAATGTTTTCATAAGGGTCATGTAAGTCTCTCCCGGGTTGGATGGCGGCCAGGCGTCTGTTTCGTATTTCGCGCCCGGCCTGCAAAGATCAGGTGATCCCTGTGGGAATAAGGGCAAAACGGGGCCGGGGGGTCAACCGGATTCTGGTATTATTGGCGTCGAAACCCACAGGTCGCGCGCCATGATGATGGCATCGCTTCGGGTTCCGTCCGGCTGCGTGTAGTAATCGGGCCGATGCCCGGTGCGGGCAAAGCCCGTCTTTTCGTAAAGCGCGATGGCGGCGCTGTTGGCTGCCGCGACCTCCAGAAACATCCGGGCGCATCCGCGCGCCCGCGCCAGGCTCTGGCATTGCGTCAGCAAATCTGTGGCGATGCCTTTGCGGCGCTGGCCCGGGGCCACGGCCATCGTCAGCAACTCGGCCTCATCGGCCACGCTGCGGATCAGGGCAAAGCCGCCGGGCAGGGCGGCAAGGTCACAGGTGGCATCGTTCAGGAAGGCCGCGAATTCTTCGGCCCGCCAGGGCCGCGGCGTGGTGAAAGCGGCCCCGTGCAACGCAGCCAGAGCCTGTGGCGTCACAGCAGCACCGGCCCGGAATCCCGCGCCGGGGCGGCATCGGCGGGGCGCAGGTAAAGCGGGGCCGGGCGGGGCGGGTTCTGCGGGTAGCGGCGCGCGGCGATGCGGGCAATGGCCGGGGCCGGGTTGTCGGGCGTGGGGCCTGTCACCGCGCCCAGTTTGGCGGCCAGTTCATCGGCGCGATTACCCAGGCAGGTCAGGCCGGGCAGGGCCCAGTCAGTGCCAATATCGTCGAGATTGGCCAGAACCGGCCCGCGATCGGCACCGGGGGCAAAGCGTTGCAGATAGATCTGATCCCGGCGGGCATCGATGCTGCACAGGGCGGGGCCGTCATGGCCCTCGCGCAGCGCCTCCAGCAGTGAAACGCCGACCGCCGGAATGCCAAGCGCCAAAGCCAGCCCGCGCGCGGCGGAAACCGAGATGCGCACGCCGGTGAAATTGCCGGGGCCGATGCCGACACCGATGGCGGTCAGGTCGTTCAGGTGGGCGTGGGCCCGCGCCATTACGGTCTCGATCATCGGCATCAGCGCTTCGGCCTGGCCTTTGGTCATCGCCACATGTTGCGCGCCGATAACCGCGCCCCCCGACAGCAGGGCAACCGCGCAATGGCCTGCCGATGTGTCAAAGCCCAGAACCAGCGGCAGATCAGTCATCGCCGCCTCCAAACCCCGGCAAACGCCGGCACCGGCGCGTCGGTCCATCTTTTGCGATCGGAACAGTGGCAACAGGGGGCGATTTCAGGCCCGTCAGAGGCCGCAAGCGTGGTGGCACCGCACAAGCCGCGCCCGGTGATCTTTGCGGCCGATTCGTCAGACGGCAACGGGCCTGACCTCGATCACCTCGGGGATATAATGGCGCAACAGGTTTTCGATGCCCATTTTCAGCGTCACGGTAGAGGACGGGCAGCCTGCGCAGGCCCCTTGCATATGCAGATAGACGATGCCGCGATCAAAGCCGTGAAAGGTGATGTCACCACCATCCTGGGCCACGGCCGGGCGCACGCGGGTGTCCAGCAATTCCTTGATCTGGCCCACGATCTCGGCATCCTCTCCGCTGTGCTCGGCATGGCCGCCGGCCCCTTCCGTGCCCTCCATAACCGGCGCGCCGGATTGGAAATGTTCCATGATGGCCCCCAGAATTGCGGGTTTCACATGGTCCCATTCAATGCCGTCGGCCTTGGTCACGGTCACGAAATCGGTGCCCAGAAACACGGCCGTCACGCCTGCGACGCCAAAGATGCGCGTCGCAAGGGGGGAATTGCCGGCCGTATCTGCCACCGGGAAATCGGCGGTTCCGGTTTCCAGAACCTGCTGGCCCGGCAGGAATTTCAGCGTTGCGGGATTGGGGGTGGATTCGGTCTGGATGAACATCAGGCGCTCCTTCGCGGTTATCTCTGGATATGCGCCCGGGAACCCGGATTGTCAATGTTTAGAACCCTTCTAAAACCGTCAGGTTATCGCCTCCAGCTGCTCTTTTGACAGCTCGCCCGGCACAATTGTCATCGGCACCGGCAGGGTGCCCGCCGATTTGGTCAGCGCCGTAACCAGCGGCCCCGGACCCTTGCGGTCGGTGCCCGCGCCCAGAACCAGCACCCCGATGTCGCGGTCTTCCTGGACCTGCGCCAGAATTTCATCGACCGGCACGCCTTCGCGAATCACAAGCTCAGGGTCGACGCCCTGCTTGTCATGCATCCATTTGGAAAAGACGTTGAAATGCGCCTCGATCCGTTCGCGGGCCTCGGCGCGCATGACCTCGGCGACACCGATCCAGTGGTTGAATTCATCGGGTGGAATGACCGACAATATCTGCACGCCGCCGCCAGTATGTGCCGCGCGCATGGCGGCAAACCGCATCGCGTTCAGGCATTCGCGTGAGTCGTCCAGAACGACAAGAAACTTGCGCATATGGATAATCCCTCTTCTCCGCCCAAGATCATGGCGGTTCGGCGCGGAACTGGCAACGGAAAGCTTTGACGCGGGCCTATGCGCCGGATTTTGCCCAGTCCCAGTAAAGCTGCAAGGCCTGTTTTGTGACCGGTCCGATCTGGTAATGCGTGCCGTCGAATTCGGTGACCGGCGTGACCTTGGTCATGTTGCCGGACATGAAAACCTCATCGGCGGCGCGAAAATCGTCAAAGCTGAGGACATCTTCGCGCACATCATGGCCAGCTTCGCGCAGGTTGAGGATATGGCGGGCACGGGTGATGCCCGACAGGAAGGTGCCATTGGCGATCGGCGTGTGTATCACGCCATCCTTGACCATGAAGATATTGGCGGTGGCGGTTTCGGCGACATTGCCCAGGACATCGGCCACCAAAGCGTTGTCATAGCCCTTTGACCGCGCCTCGGCCAGCATCCGGGCATTGTTGGGATACAGGCAGCCGGCCTTGGCATTGGTCACGTTATCGGCCAGCACGGGGCGGCGAAACCGGGTCGTGGTCAGGCGCGCGGTGGCATCGGGTGCCGCCAGCGGAATCTCCTCCAGACAGATGCAGAACCCCACCGAATCCGATTTCGGCACGATGGCCGAGTGTCCGGTATCAATGCC
Organism: Alterinioella sp.; assembly: GCF_058343375.1. Classification (NCBI taxonomy): domain Bacteria; kingdom Pseudomonadati; phylum Pseudomonadota; class Alphaproteobacteria; order Rhodobacterales; family Paracoccaceae; genus Alterinioella; species Alterinioella sp. Next base: position 1,505 of record NZ_JBTUJH010000042.1, on the reverse strand, counting down.
CCAATACATCGGGCGGATATAAAGCGGCGTATCGGGCGCATAGAGGCGGATGCCCTGCCAGGTGAGGTCAAAGATCTGCGCCGCGCTATGGGTCGGTTCCAGCATCAGGGCGCGGGCCGACCGGTTGACCCGTTCGCAATGCGCCATCAGGTCGGGGGCCACGCCATGGGCATAGCGCGCGCCGTCAAAAACCGTGCCGCCCAACCATGATCCATGGTCGGCGGCGTTCATGATGGCGACGTTGCCATCCTGCCATGCGCCTTGATAATACGTGCGGATATTCGTGCCGGTCGCCATAGGTGATCCTTTCCCTTTTGGCGACAGAGTGCTTGGTTTTAGGTCATAGGTCCAGACGTAAAACCTTGCTGGTAGTCCATCGTGACCGGAGCCGCCTGGTCAGGCTCCTTGTCGGGCATTGATTGGGTTGGGGCCTGTGCGGTGGATACAGGGGATGTGTTTGCAATTGCCTCTTTTTCGGGCATGCCGTCTCCTTGTTGTTCAATTTACGTGACTGTCGCGCCGTGACTGCGCAGGCGCAATATTGGCCCAAAACCTTAAGCAGAGGTTAAGGCCGAGGGTCCGTCTCTACAGCGTCAGGCCCCAAAAGCCAAGGCGTTGACATCCAGCGGGGCATTGACCATCGCCAGATTGCCCGCCGCGTCACGCGGCCAATTGGCCGGGTCACGGTCGCGGTAAAGCTCGATCCCGTTGCCATCGGGGTCGCGGAAATAGACCGCTTCGCTGACACCGTGATCGGCAGCCCCATCCAGCGCCACGCCCGCGTTCAGCACCTGCGCCACGGCCCGGCCAAGCGCTGCCCGGTCGGGGTAGAGAAAGGCAACATGATACAGCCCGGTGCTGCCTTTTGCCGGTGCCTTCCCCCCCCGGCTGTCCCAGGTGTTCAGCGCGATATGGTGATGATAGCCGCCCGCCGACAGGAACGCGGCGGAATTTCCGAAACGTTGCTGTTCCGCAAAGCCCAACACATCGCGGTAGAAGGCGACGGCGCGATCCAGATCGGCGACCTTCAGATGGATATGGCCGACGCGTGTGCCGGGATCGGCGGTGAAACTCATGGCAGGTCTCCTGTTCGGCTCCGACATACCCTCCGCCCCGGGGCCACGGTAGGCCCGCCCGCGCAAATCACCTGTGCGCAGATGCGCAGATCAGCGCCCGACCATGCCGATGATGCGATAGGTCTCATCCAGGATCGGGGCAGTGATGGCGCGGGCGCGGTCGGCGCCGCGCGCCAGAATGCGGTCAATCTCGGCCGGGTCCTGCATCAGGCGGGCCATTTCGGCCGCGATGGGGGCCAGTTTCTCAACCGCGATCTCGGCCAGATCCTGTTTGAAATAGCCAAACATCTTGCCCGCATTGATCTGCACCACCGCCTCGGGGCTTATTTCGGCCAATGCGGCCCAGATATTGACCAGATTGCGCGCCTCGGGCCGCCCGTCCAGATCTTTCAGCGTCTCGGGCAGCGGGTCGGGGTCGGTCTTGGCCTT
>NZ_JBTUJH010000041.1:0-7974 GCF_058343375.1 Alterinioella sp. | reverse complement strand
AGTCCCGTACACGTCGAGGGGGAAAAGCAGAAGCTCCGCGCTCACCACGGAGGCCGTGTCGGGGAGTGCCGTGAACTTGAATACGATCCGCGTCTCGATGCCCTGGTAGGTACCCAGAAGCAGCTTGGGGCTGGTGCCCATAGGCACCTCCTTCTGATGGGTCAGAGCGGAGGTGATGGGAACGTCAACTTCGTGGATCGCTCCACTGCCGCGCGCGCCAAGGACGTCGAACCCCGCGGGCAATGGACGCTGTTCGCCACATCCCATGATCGTCAGGAGAAGGGCGGAGAGCAGCATGAGTTGGAACGCGAAACGACCAGGTACAGGTGTGTATGACGGATGTCTCGACATTGAATCGTTACCCGAGCTTGTGCATCGCCGAAATAGTCTCAAAAGACGCTCTGCTTTCACATCGCACCGGAGCTTTGCGGCGCCCGCCCGTCGATCGCGCCGGGCAAAAAACAGCCCGGTGCCGCAAACTCGCGCCCCCATCCGGATGCGCTGCCACTTAAACAACGGAACGGGGCGGCGCGTTCCGGGTCCCACGGGATTCCCACACCACGGCTCCCTTCTTGATCACGGTGCTCACGAGATTGGTGCCGCACTGGTAGGGAATCTGATTCACAGAGTCGCATTCCCACACGACCATGTCGCCTTGAGCTCCGGGCGCCAGAAAGCCCGTACTCCCATCCGCGCGGATGGCTCTGGCGCCGTGAAGCGTGGCGCCCACCAACGACTCTTCGGGCGTCATCCCCATGAAGATAGCGGCCAGCGACATGATCAGAGGCATGGCCTGAATCATGGATGAACCCGGATTGAAGTCCGTGGAGACCGCCACGGGCAGCCCCGCATGCATCAGCGCTCGCGCTGGTGGATACTGCTGGGACCCCAGAAAGAACACCGCACCGGGGAGCATGACGGGCACCACCGCTGCGTCCCGCAACCGCGCAACGTCCTCCGCGTCGATCTGCTCCAGATGGTCGGCTGAAACCGCGCCCATCTCGCAGGCCAGGCGCGTTCCTCCGGTATGGTGGAGCTGATCCGCGTGAATCTTCACCCCCAGACCGTGTTCTTTCGCAGACTGGCAAATTCGCCGGGCCTCGTCCACGGTGAAGTAGCCTTCTTCACAAAACACATCGCAGAATCGCGCCAGGCGGGCCTCGGCCACCCGAGGGATCATCTCGTTGACCACGAGATCCACGTAGCGCGCGCGATCCTCCCGGTACTCCGGAGGAATCGCATGCGCACCCAAAAACGTGGGCACGATGTCGATGGGATGCTCCTCATCACAGCGCCGAAGGGCACGCAGGCATTTCAGCTCCGAATCGGGGTCCAGCCCGTAGCCACTCTTGGCTTCGATGGTCGTAGTGCCTAACTCCAGGAAGCGATCCAACCGCGGCATCATGGCAGCCACCAACTCGTCTTCGGAGGCCTTCCTGACGGCGTCGATGCTCGCCTGAATCCCACCGCCCGCCCCGGCGATCTCCTCGTACGTCATTCCCCGCGCGCGCATGACGAACTCATGCTCGCGCGTCTTGACGAACGCGGGATGCGTGTGGCAATCCACGAAACCGGGGGTGATGAGCCGCCCCTCGAAGTCCAGAAAGCTGGCCGCGGTCTGCCCGCTTACACGCCACACGGCGTAGTCTTGAACGTCGGCAACGCGACCATCTCGCACCCGGACCACGCCATCCTCGAACGTCCGCAGCGCGAAAAGATCGCCCCCGGGCACGGGCGTCACGATCTTGCCCCGAACCGCCAGATCGTCCGTCCCACCCCGGCCTTGCCGCGTCGATTCAGACATTTCTTAGCTCCCTCCCCACGGGGCACCGCGCGGTCACCAGAATCATGCGCCGGCTCCGGGCAGCATCGGAATCTTCACGCCCTTGGGTTTCTTGAAGGCCGGAAACACCCAGGCAAACTGCTTGATCAGCCCGGCCGCCGCGCGCAGGTAATCCTTCATCGGGCCACGCGCGATCTCACGCGCCGCATCGCGTGTTTCCGCGACATAGGAATGCAGCATCAGCGTGACCCGGTAATCGGCCGGGTCGCGGCCGCCATCGCGCAGCGCCTGATGGTAGATCTTGATCTTTTCGCCGACCTCGGCCACGTCCTGGCCCAACAGATGGGTCAGCACATTGGCCCCGATCTCACCGGCCTCGCGCCAGGTATCGGGATTGCCCGCGGTGGTGACCCAGATGGCCAGTTCCCTGGAGACCGGGCGCGGCTGCGTCAGCACCTTGTGCGGCGTGCCGTCGGCCATCGGAAACTCGACCTCTTCGCCGCGCCAGAGCGCGCGCAATTTCTCGATCGTGTCATACATCGCGGGCTTGTTATTGGGCGGCGCATTTTCGGGCCGCAGCACAAAATCATGCGGCTGCCAGCCCGATGCGATGCCAAGCCCGGCACGACCATTGGTCAGGTTGTCGATCACCGCCCATTCTTCGGCCACACGGGCAGGATGATGCAAGGGTGCCACGCAAGACCCGGCCCGGACCGACAGATTGCGCGTCACGGCGGCAACGGCGGCCCCGGTGACCGAGGGGTTGGGATATGGCCCGCCAAATGCGTGGAAATGGCGTTCCGGCGTCCAGACCGCGCAAAACCCGTTTTTATCCGCAAATTCAGCGCCTTCCAACAGCATCCTGTATTTGTCACGGCCGACGCCATCATCATTGCCCCAGTAAAACAGGCTGAACTCCATGCCGCGCCCGGTCTGCGCGATCCGCCCGTCTGATACCAGACTGCGCGCCTCATCGCCCGAAATGACAACGGTAAAGCCGCGCGCCAGGGTCCAGAACAGCTCCAGCACCGAAATGTCAAAGCTGAGGCTGGTGAGCGCAAGCCAGACACCGCCCGAGGCCGGGTCGATCCGCGCATCCATGCCGGTAAAGAAATTGGCGACATTGCGATGCTCGATCATCACACCCTTTGGCCGCCCGGTCGAACCGGATGTGTAGATCAGATAGGCCAGATCATCGGGGCTGACGCCGCTTTCCGGATTGCTTTGCGAAGCGGTGGCAATGCGTGGATCAGTGTCAATCTCCAACACCTGCGCCTGATGCGGCGGCAATCCTGAGGTCAACGCCGCCTCGGTCAGGATCACCTGCGCGCCACTATCCTCAATATAAAGCGCCACACGATCGGCGGGATAGTCCGGGTCAAGCGGCACATAGGCCGCGCCCGCCTTTTGAATGGCCAGCGCCCCGATCAGCAAATTGGCAGACCGGCGAATATGCAGCCCCACGAAACCGCCCGGCCCGGCCCCCATTTCGATCAGGACATGCGCCAGCCGATTGGCCCGCGCATTCAGATCAGAATAGCTGAAGGCGGTATCCTCGAAAATCAGCGCCGCGACCTCAGGGGTCATCGCGGCCTGCGCCTCGAAGGATTGATGGATACAGGCGGGATCGACAGCGGCATCGGTGGCGTTGCGACTTATCAGCAGATCGCTGCGCTCCGCCTCTGGCAGAATATCCAGATCTGTGACGGATATGCCGGACTCTGACATCAAGACATGCGCGTAACGTGCGGATATCAGGTTGAATTCCGCCTCGGAGATACGGGCCGGATTGCCGGTCATCCCGGTGCCGTCATCGGACAGGCTCAGCGCCGCGCCGGGCACCATATTGGCATCCTCAGACAGGGCGAAACCCGGGCAGGAAAACCCGTTCTTCCCCGGCATCCGGGCGGGCAGATCGGCGGCAAACGGGCCCTTGGACCGGGCCAGCGCAATGTCATCGGACAGGCGGTCAGTGAATTCAGCCAGCGTGGCATCGGCCTCCGCCATCACCGGCACCCAAGGGCTCAGATGGCCCTGGCCATCGCCACCCATACCGAGCGCCAGATTGCGCGCACCCATCTTCAGGGCCAGCGCGCCAAACCGGGCGCGGGCCTGCGCTGCTGTCATGCCATCGGGCAAGTCAAAGCTGCGCCGCAGATCTTGCGGCACAACGGCAGGCGTGAACAGGCGATCCTCACCGCCCATATCGTCAAGCCGGGCGCGCCAGAAAGGGTCAGACCTGGCGGCGCGCGCCAAATCATCGGCCAGTGCCTGGTCGATTTTTCTGGCGGGTAAAACACTGCCCTTGCGGACCAACCTGGCGGGATCGACAGCGCGGCCATCCATGGTCTTGATGCCCGACAGCCGCAAGGCCCCGTCCCCGGTTGCAACCACAAAGCCCTGTGCGGAAACCTCCAGAACCGTTCCCGGCGCAGCCCGGCCTTCAGCCTGTTGCGCCTGGCCCACCAAAACCAGCCCCTGCCCGGTGTCACATTTCGGATGCACCAGCGGGTTCCAGTAATCACCATGATCAAATGCGCGAATAACGCGGCGTATATCATTGGTATTGCATGAAAATTCAAGAACTCCGAAATCTTCCGGTCGCTGATCCCGCGCGAAATAACTGCGCTGGTCGAGGTCCTGTGGCTGCCCGGCAGCATCGCCATTCGCCAGCGCCTCAATCACCTGCGGAAAGCTTTCCAAGGCACCAGCAAAGCATTTCATGTTCAACGACAGCGCCGTTTCCTCGGGCGCGATATCGAACATCTTGCGAGCAATGACATTGCCTTCATCAACACCGCCCGCGATCCGGTGCCAGGTGACGCCATGCTGTGTCTCGCCGTTCAGAATGGCCCAGACCGGCGCGTTCAGCCCGGCATAGCGTGGCAATGGGCCGTCATGAAAGTTAACGGCCCCCTTGGCGGCGGCGGCCAGCACTGCGTCGGGAATGATCTCGAGATTTGCGATTGAAAGCAGCCAGTCGACTTCGAGGCCCTGAACCCGCTCCGCCAACCCGGCACCGGGCGCGATACGGGCGATGCCGATCTCATCTGCCCAGGCCTGCAATTCGGCGCAGCGTGTGACAATTGCGCGGATCTCGTGGCCCGCTTCATGCAACATGCGCGCGCAGTTCAGCGCCAGCGTGTCATGGCCGATGATCAAGGCGGAAAACGCAGACATGTCCTATACTCCATTCACGGGGGTGGATTCGGGTCGGGCGGCGCGCCCCGGGCGCGCGCGGCGGCCGAGATCGTGCAACAAAAGATCACGCAGGAAATACGGCGGGTCGGCCGGCCTGCGGCCCGTCAGGGCACAACGTGCCCGGTGAATCACCCCGCCCGCCAGATGGGCCGCCGTGGCCAATGCAGCGTAGGGCGCGCCATGGGTCTTGACGAAATAGTGTCGGCGCGAGGCAAACCAATAGGTCGGAACCGCGCGCCATTCCTTCATTCCGGTCGACACAGACCCGATATGCGTGACCTCGCTTTCACGCACAAAATCAGTCTGATACCCGGCGTTCCTCGCGCGATGGCAGAGGTCGGTTTCCTCGAAGTAAAGAAAAAATCTCTCGTCAAAGAGGCCGATTTCCTCCAGCATATCCGCCCGCATCATCACGCTTGCCCCGGCCAGCCAGTCGACGGGCGTGGTAACCTCGGGAATGGGCACCGGCACGGCGCGATGGCCCAGCCAGCGGCTGACCGGCCCAAGCCGCGCGGCCCCCTCGAACTCGCTGGCAACCGAGGGAAAACGGAACGTCGTCAGATGCGGCTCACCATCGGGCCCATGGATATAGCTGCCGGCAAATCCGGTTTCGGGATGGGTTTGCAGATGTCGCAACAGCGCCCGGATCGCGCCGGGGTCGGGGAAGGCATCGGAATTCAGGACATAGATGTAATCGGGACGCGCCCCCGATGTCAGACCGGCCCGAATGCCCAGATTGTTGCCCGCCCCGAACCCGCCATTGCGGCCCGATTGCAGCACCCGCACCCGGTTCCAGCCCTGATCGGCGACATGGGCCTGCATCGCCTCGAATGAGCCGTCCTGGCTGTCATTGTCGACCACGATGATCTCGCCCGCGATGCCCTCCATTTCGCGCAGAGCCGCCGCCGCCGCGCGCAGGGTCATCTCTGCGGTGCGCCAGTTCAGGATCACGGTCAGCAGGCTTGGGTCATTCGGCGGCATGGCTACCCTCCCATGCCTGGGCAATGTCGCGGGCCCGGTCGGCGGCATCAATCACCTGCTTCATCCGGGCACCCAGCACCCGGACATTGGGTTCCAGCACCATGCTGTCATGATCGCCCGGCACTTCGAAAACCTGCAAGCGCGGGGCCCATTCGGTCCAGTCATTATCGGGCGTGACATAGGCGCGTTCGGAATTGATCAGCCGGTCCCTGGCGACCTGCCATTTGCCCGTCAGCGGCGGGCGGAACAGCGTCAAGGGGCCTTGCCAGGGGAACAGCGGATAGGCGGCCACGGCCTCCAGAAACGCCGCCTCGATCGCGACATTGTGAAATTGCGGGCTGTCCGATGTGGCATCGGCGCGCCCCCGGCGTTTGGCAAATTCCCACCGGATGCGGCGCGCAAGCCATTGGAACGGATAGGCAAAGCCGCCGCGTTTCAGTTCAGCCAGTTGAATGGCGATACGGTCGGCGCGGGTCAGCGCGCGGCGTTGCGGCAGCGGCGTATCGAGCATGACGAGGGCGGCAATCTCTTCGCCAGCCGCGCTCAATTGGCGCGCCATTTCATAGGCCGTGATGCCGCCCCCCGAAAATCCGCCCAACATATAGGGCCCCTGCGGCTGGATCTGGCGCAGCTCGGTGATGTAGTCACGCGCGGCCGCCTTGATCGAGCGATGCGGCGGCGCATCACCAAAAAGGCCGCGCGCCTGAAGCCCGTAAAACGGCCGGTCCGTGCCCAGAAGATGGGCCAGGTGGCGCAGGTTCAGAACATTGCCGAACATGCCCGCAACCAGAAAGAACGGCGTGCGCGCCCCGCCTTCGCCCTGATGCATCGGAACCAGATGGGTGAACCGGCGGCGTGGCTCCTCCTGCGGGGCTTTCGCGCTCTCGTCACTTGTATCAGGCGCGGCACCGCTGGCGGCAATCAACCCGGCGCAACTGCGGATGGTCGGTGCCTCGAACAGGACCGAGATCGGAAGATCCAGCCCCCAGGTCTTGCGGATCATCGCAAAGAGCCGCACCGCAATCAGGGAATGACCGCCGAGATCGAAAAAACTGTCCTCGGCCCCGACCTCGGCAACCCCCAGAAGATCACGCCAGAAACCGGCCAGTTTTTCTTCAATTGCACCTTCGGGCGCAACAAAGGCGCTATCCAGATCGGGGCGGTCAAACCCGGTCTCGGTGTCGGTGGCGGTGCTGTCCTGCCCGGCCTGACGGATCAACCCGTCCAGCGGCAGGGACGTTACCACGACCTGAGGCAGATCCGAGGCCAGCGCGCGCAGGAAGGCCTCGGCCCCTTCATCAGACCGGATGCCCTGCGCGATATTGTGGCGCAGACGTTCCTCGGCGGGCGACAGAGGCCGCGGGCCATCGGTATCAGCGGCGGGCGCGGCAAGGGGGGCGGCAAAGGCGATATCCCCCGCCATCCGGCGCAGGGTAAAGCCGCTTATCACAACGCAGACCGTGCCATCGGGGGCCGCCAATGTGATGTCGAAACTGGCGGTCTGGTGATCGGCGCGATTGTCATCCGCATTGCGAATATATGAAATAACTTCGTCTGGCAAAGCATTGAATACCTTAACAGACGCGTAGTTGACCGGCACCCATAGCGCGCTGCCATCATAGCCCGCGATCAGATCCATCGGCCAGCCGGTGGCCATGTCCAGCAGACCGGGATGCAGCGCCATATCGGTGCCTCCGGGCAAGCCCAGTCGGGCCAGGCCCTCGCCATCGCCCAGGCGCGTTTCGCGCAGCACGCGCCAGTTGGCACCGAACCGCAGATGCGCCTCTTGCGGCGATGTCAGCGCGGCACCGGCCGGATCTGTCACCGGCGCGCCAAGGCGGGCCTCGATGGCGGCGATATCAAGCCTCTCGGGGGCGGTTTGCGGCAACAGGCTGATCTCGGCCTCGGCGTTGATCTCCCAGGCACCACCATCGGATTGCGCCTCGATCCGCAGGCCATAGCCCATATCGCTGCGCGGCAGAGTCAGGCGCATGGCGGTATCGGCCCCG
>NZ_JBTUJH010000040.1:0-38173 GCF_058343375.1 Alterinioella sp. | reverse complement strand
GCCGAAACCGCCGGCCTGACCCGCGCCTGGGCGGATCAGCAGATCGACGCCGAGGCCACGGCCGAAGAGGCCCGCCGCGCCGCCTTCGAGGCCATGCGCACCCGCAGTGCCGAGACCGCCCCGCGCACCACGCGGGCGCAGATCACCTTTGACCATGACGCCCCCGAGGTGGTGGCCGAGCGCGCCGGCGAAGCCCTGTTCGCCCGCCTGCATCCCGAGCACGAGCTTTCGCCCGAGGCCCGGCGCTTTGCCGGGCTGCGCATCCCCGATCTGGCCCGCGAGGTGCTGCGCCTGCGCGGTTTCACGGTCAACGCGGCCACGGATGATACGGTGATAACCCGCGCCCTGCACGCGACCAGCGACTATCCCGAAATCCTCGGCAATGCGCTCGGCCGCAGCCTTAGGCGCAGCTATGAAGCCGCACCCGAAGGCGCGCGGCGGCTGGCACGGCAGACCACGGCGCGCGACTTCCGCGACAAGAAGGCGATCATGCTGGGTGCTTCACCGGCTCTGGAAAAGGTGGAAGAGCACGGCGAATACACCTTCGGCACCATCGACGAGGCGGCGGAAAGCTACAGGCTGGACACCTTCGGCAAGATCTTCGGAATCAGCCGCAAGGCGCTGGTCAACGACGATCTGGGGGCGTTCGACCGGATCGCGGCCAACATGGGCACCGCCGCCCGTGCCTTCGAGGCCGCACAGATCGCCGGGCTCATCGCCGCCAACCCGACCATGAGCGACGGCAAGGCGGTGTTTCAAGCATCCTCGCATAGCAACACTTCGGCATCCTCGGGCAGCACGGTGGCCGACATCACCACCGATCTGAACACCGCCCGGCTGGCCATGCGCCGCCAAAAGGGGCTTGCCGGCGAGGCAATCAACGTGGTGCCGAAATTCGTGCTGGTGCCGCCCGAGCTGGAAACCGCCATGGAACAGGCGCTTTCCCAGGTGCAGGCGACCAGGACCAGCGACACCAACCCCTTTGCCTCGCTTTCGCTGATCGTCGATCCGCGCCTGAGCGATCCGGCGCAATGGTATCTGGCGGCCGACCCGGCCCAGATCGACGGGCTCGAATATGCCTATCTGGAAGGCGCGCCGGGGCCGCAGATCGAAACCAGGGCCGGGTTCGAGGTTGACGGGCTTATGGTCAAGGTCCGGCTCGACTTCGGGGCCGGCTGGATCGACTGGCGCGGCTGGTATCGGGTGGGCTGATGGCTATTGACGCAACCGAGCTGGAAACCCTGCTGGACGCGCTCATCCGGGCGCGCGCGCAGGGACTGCGCTCGCTGCTCTACGAGGGCAAGCGGGTGGAATACGGCTCGGACGCCGAAATGGCCGCCGCCATTGCCGATCTGGAACGGCGCATCGCCAGGGCCTCGGCCAGCGCGCCGAAGACCGTGGCATTCACCACGTCAAAGGGGGTGTGAGGGTGATTGATGGTGTCCACATCCCCAAACCGGCAGGCCGGGGCTTCGGTGCCCTTCCCGGCCTGCCGTCAAGACAGCCTTCGCAACAGTCAAGGGAGGTTCATCCATGCCCGCCCATCCCGCATTGATTCGCCAGTCGGACCTCAAACGCTATGCCAAGGCCATGCAGGAAGCAGGGATAAGGCACTGGCGCGTTATCGCCACGCCCGACGGCAAGCACGAAATCGTGGTTGATGAGACCGAGGACAGCAAGCTTGGCCCGGACCCGGACGAACTTCTGCGATGAAACGCCGCAAGAATCCATATCCCTATGTGCGAAAGAACATCGTGAAAGGCCACCTTTATTGGCGGTTCGAAAAGAATGGATTTCGCTGCAACTTGCCCGCCCCCTATGGTTCGCCGGAGTTTCTGGCCGCCTATGAGGAAGCCCTGGCGCAGGTGCGTCCGAAGAAAGGTCCGCGCGCGCCGGAGGGAACCCTGGCGTGGCTGATCGAACAATACCTTTGCAGCTTGCGCTACCAGAATCTTTCGCCCAGCCGCAAGCGGACGATCCGCCTTGAACTGGACTGGCTGAAACGCCAGGCGGGGAAGTATCATTTCAGCGCCTTGCAGGTGCGCCACGTCGAAGCCCTGATGGCACGCAAGAGCGGCCCAGTCGCCGCCAACACGGTCAGGAAAAACCTGTCCATGCTGTTCAACTTCGCCACGAAAAAGCTTGGGTATCGCGGCGGCAACCCTGCGCGCGGCGCGGAAAAGATGAATGTCAACAAGAGCGGTTATCACACCTGGACCGACGAAGAGGTTGCCCGCTATCTCGATCGGCACGGGCCGGGCACCAAGGCCCGCCTGGTGATGATGCTTGCGCTCAACACGGGCATGGCGCGTCAGGATCTGGTGCGCGTGGGCTGGCAGCATGTCAGGAATGGTCGGATCGCCTATCAGAGGCACAAGACTTCCGTTTGTGCCGACATGCCGATCCTTGACGATCTGGCAAGGGAACTCGATCGGCTGCCAAGGGATCGGATGCTTTTCGTGACGCACGGCCGCGATCATCGGCCCTATACGCCCGCCTCGCTCGGAAACTGGTTTCGTGATCGCTGCCGGGAAGCTGGCGTTCCCGGCTCCCTGCACGGGCTGAGAAAGGCAGGGGCAACCTTCCTCGCCAATGCCGGAGCAACCGAATGGGAAATCGCTTCGTTCCTTGCACATACCGACACGTCGCAGGTGAGAGAATACACGAAGAAAGCCAACAGATCACGCCTGACCGACAGCGGTTTTGCCAAGCTTCCAGAAGGGAAAATGTCCAACTTTTCAGAATCGTTGGACGGAGGGGCCAGAAATGACGCAAAGAAACAGTAGGTTGTCGGAAGAAGTGGCAGCCCGTAGGGGAATCGAACCCCTCTTTCCAGGTTGAAAACCTGGCGTCCTAACCGATAGACGAACGGGCCGTGCTTGGCGTGAGGCGGGTTCTAGGAAAAGCCCGGGCCATGCGCAAGCGGAATCTGTGGCGCGCGCATGTAAAAGTTGCGGCCATGGCGGATGGGCCGGGCCTAGTCTGCCCGAGCGGCATCCTCCAGCCGCAACTGCACGCTTTGACGCCCGTTCCAATGGTTGATCTCGATCCGGCCTGCAAGATGGATGCCGCGACCGGCATGGGTTTCGATCAGATCGGCCAGACCGTTGGCGCGGGCCCCAAACGCGATGGCGTCCAGCACCACCGGCCCGCCATCGCCAAAGCTGAATTTCAGGTGGCCGTCGCCGACCGGTTTGGTGAAACGGATGTATTGCGAGGCAAACACGAACCGGGGGGCGGGGGCACCGGCCCCAAACGGGCCTGCGGCCTCCAGCGCTTCGATCAGGTCGACCGTGGCCCCGCCCGGCATCAGCAGGGCGTCAATACGCAGATCGGCGGGGCCGACCGCGCCCGCGCCCTGACGCGCCAGAAGATCTGACAGGCGCGCCATCGCGGGGTCAAGCTGCGCCCGGGTCAGGCTGAGGCCCGCCGCCATCCGGTGCCCGCCGCCTTTGGTGATCAGCCCCTCGGCGGCCAGTTTCTGGATCGAGGCACCAAGATCGACGCCGGTGATCGAGCGGCCCGAGCCTTTGCCGTCATCGCCGTCAAAGCCAATGACCACGGCGGGGCGGCCGGTGGCCTCCTTGAGGCGCGAGGCCACGATGCCGACAACGCCGGGGTGCCAGCCATCGGCGGCGGCCCAGACCAGCGGGGCCTCCAGCCCGCGCGCCTCGGCCTGCGCCAGGGCGGCGTCGCGCACGGCGGCCTCGATCTCGCGCCGGTCGGTGTTGAGCTCATCGAGCCGTCTGGCCATTTTTTCGGCGGCACCCGGATCATCGGTGGCCAATAGGCGCGCGCCCAGATCGGCCTCGCCAATGCGTCCGCCGGCATTGATGCGCGGGCCAAGGACAAAGCCCAGATGGTAGCTGTTTGGCGGCCGGTCCAGCCGCGCGACATCGCCAAGGGCAACCAGCCCGGGCCGGGCACGGCGCGCCATCACCACCAGGCCTTGCCGCACAAAGGCGCGGTTCACGCCGGTCAGCTGCGCCACATCGGCAACCGTCGCCAGCGCCACCAGATCCAGCATCGCCATCAGGTCGGGGCCCTTTTGCCCGGTTCCGCGCAGCTGACGGTTGGCCTCGACCAGCATCAAGAACACCACGGCGGCGGCACAAAGATGGCCCAGATCGCCCGGTTCATCCTGTCGGTTCGGGTTCACCACGGCCACGCAATCGGGCAAGTCAGCACCACCCAGATGGTGGTCCAGAACCATGACATCGGCCCCGATAGCGGCGGCAATCGGGCCATGGCTGAGCGTGCCGCAATCGACGCAGATGATCAGGTCATGATCGGCCGCCAGCGCCGCCATCGCCGCGTCATTCGGGCCATAGCCTTCGTCGATCCGATCGGGCACATAGAGCGTGGCGGGGCGGCCCATCTGGCGCAACCAATCAATCAGCAGCGCGGCAGAGGCCCCGCCATCGACATCGTAATCGGCGAAAATGGCAATGCGTTCATGGGCGGCCACGGCGTGCAGAAACCGGCCCGCCGCCACGCCCATATCCTTCAGCCGCGCCGGATCGGGCAGCAGATCGCGCAGGGCAGGGGCCAGGAAACTTGCGGCTTCTTCGGGCGCTACGCCGCGCCGGGCCAGCACGCGCGACAGCGCCGGTGGCAGATCGGCGCGTTGGGCCAGCGCCTCGGCCAGACGTTCGGCCTCGGGGTCCAGCCCGACCCAGTGCCGCCCGGTAGCCGAGCAGGTGACGCCCAGGATCGTGCTGCCCATGCGCCTTACCGTTTCGGGTTGCGATAGATCATCTTGCGCACGGACCCGGTTTTCGACCGCATCAGCAGCGTCTCGGTTGTCAGCCAGCCGACCTCGCGCTTGATGCCGTTCAGGATGGAGCCATTGGTGACCCCGGTGGCCGAAAAAATCACATCCTGCGTCACCATTTCATCGCGCGCATAGATGCGGTCCAGATCGGTGATGCCGGCCTTGGCGGCGCGGCCGCGTTCATCATCATTGCGAAACAGCAATCGGCCATACATCTGCCCGCCCATGCATTTCAACGCCGCCGCCGCCAACACGCCTTCGGGCGCGCCGCCATCGCCCATATACATGTCGATGCCGGTCACGTCGGCCTCGGCGCAATGCATCACGCCCGCGACATCGCCATCGGTGATCAGGCGAATGGCGGCCCCGGTGTCGCGCACTTCGGCGATCAGATCCTCGTGGCGGGGCCGTTCCAGAATGCACACGGTAATGTCCTTTGGCAGGCAGCCCTTGGCCGTGGCCAGCGCCGATATGCGGGTGGCGGGCGGCATATCAAGGGTGACGATATCTTCGGGATAGCCCGGGCCGATGGCCAGTTTTTCCATATAGACATCAGGCGCATGCAGCATTGATCCGCGCGGGCCCATGGCAATCACGGTCAGCGCATTGGGCATGTCCTTGGCGGTCAGCGTCGTGCCCTCCAGCGGGTCCAGCGCGATATCGACGCCGGGGCCATTGCCGGTGCCGACCGCTTCGCCGATATACAGCATCGGGGCCTCGTCGCGTTCGCCCTCGCCAATCACCACCACGCCCGCGATATCGAGCTTGTTCAGCTGTTCGCGCATCGCATTCACCGCGGCCTGATCGGCGGCTTTTTCATCGCCATGGCCAATCAGTTTGGCCGAGGCAATGGCCGCAGCCTCGGAAACACGGGCAAGCCCGAGAGACAGCATACGGTCGTTGAAATCCATGGGGTCTGGCATTCCGGTATGGTCCTTTTGATGACGTTGAAAACATGTAGCCGGTTGTGGGCGGCGGGAGCAAGGTGCGGGTCACGGTTGCGCCTGCTGCGGCGCGACGGGTCACGCCATTTGCAGGCACCGCATCGCCGCCTGATGAGGCCCGGATCCGCCTCGCGGCCCGCGAGGCGTCAGATATCTTCGATCCTCAATGCGACCGGCTGACCCACAACCACATCGGTGCCGGGCAGGATGGCCAACGCCTCCTCCAGCGAGGGGCCCGAGACCTTGTGGGTGACGATCAGAACCGGCGCATCGGCCCCGCCACCATGGCTGCGCTGGCGCATCCGGTCGATCGAGATGCCGCAATCGCCGAGAACCGAGGCCACTTTGGCCAGCGCGCCGGGTTTGTCGGTCAGCGTCAGGCGCAGGTAATAGGGGGCGGCGGCGGCCACCTGCGCCCGGGTGGCGCGTTGCAGCCCGGCGGCAGGCTGGCCGAATGTCGAGATCCGGAACCCGCGCGCGATATCCATGATGTCGGACAACACGGCGCTGGCGGTCGGGCCTTCACCGGCACCGGCACCGCGCAGCACGATCTGGCCCACGGCGTCGCCTTCCAGCACCACCATATTGGTGCCGCCCTCCAATTGGCCAAGCGGGCTGTCTGCGGGCACAAGGCAGGGCGTCATGCGCTGTTCAAGCCCCCGGCCGGTCATGCGTGCGACACCCAACAGCTTGATCCGAAAGCCCATTTCGGCTGCCTGATTGATATCCTCGATGGTGACCTGGCCGATGCCTTCCAGCGTCACGCCGCCGAAATCTACCGCTGTGCCAAAGGCGATGGCCGACAGCAGCGCCAGTTTGTGTCCGGCATCAATGCCGCCCACATCAAGGTTCGGGTCGGCCTCGAGATAGCCAAGCTGATTGGCCTCCTCGAACACTTCGTCATAGCTGAGGCCCCCCGATTGCATCCGGGTCAGGATATAGTTGCAGGTGCCGTTCATCACGCCCATGACGCGGGACACCTGATTGCCGGCCAAGCCTTCGGTCAGGGCCTTGACGACCGGGATGCCCCCGGCAACGGCGGCCTCGAACCGGATCACGCGGCCCGCCGCTTCGGCCAGTTCCGCCAGCGCCTGCCCATGCACGGCCAGCATTGCCTTATTGGCGGTGACCACATCCTTGCCCGCCGCAATCGCGGCCTCGGTGGCTTGCCTGGCCGGGCCATCCTCGCCGCCCATCAGTTCCACGAAAATATCGACATCGTCGCGGGTGGCCAGCGCGACCGGGTCATCTTCCCAGGCATAGGCCGACAGGTCCGCGCTGCGATCCTTGTCGCGCGAGCGCGCCGAAACGGCGCTGATCACCACGGCGCGGCCGGAGCGCGCGGCCAGGAGATCGGGTTTTTGCTGGATGATCTTGACGACACCGATTCCAACGGTGCCAAGCCCGGCGATGCCAAGGCGAAGCGGGTCTGACATGGGGGCGGGCCTCCGGCAAGGAAAATGACTTCCGACACCTGTTAGCCGACCCGACCGGGGGGCGCAACGCGGGCGCGCGGGTTAAGTCAGGCTGAGGGCGCGCAAAATGGCGGCGCGGCGGCGCAGATCGGCGGCGCGCGCCTGCAAATCGCGCCCGATATTCTGGTCGCGCTCCAGGTTCAGATCTTCGGTGCCGGCCAATAGCGGCCCAAGCGGCACCAGTTCCGGCCAGTCGGCATTGCGGCTTTGGGCGGAAATGGTGGCGTCAAGCTCCGGTGCGCGCACCGAACAGGCGGTCAGCGGCAACAGGGCCGTCAGGAGAATAAGAAGTCGCATCACGCGGTGCCGTCCCGTGCCGGGGTCATTTGCCAAAGACTAGCTTGGATGGGATGGTCAGGTCCAGCACCGGCTTGAATTGAACGTGCGTTCAGATATCCTGCGCCGATGGCACGCAAGCAAGGTTCCCACGCAGATATTACCGGCCCCAAGGTGCGCGCCGCCGCGTTGCGGCTGTTTGCGCGGCATGGGTTTGCTGCTGTCTCGATGCGTCAGATCGCGGGCGAAGTGGGGGTGCAGGCCGGGGCGCTCTACCTCTATACACCTGACAAACAAGCGCTTTTATTCGATCTGATGCGCGACCACATGGAGGATCTGCTGGCTAGTTGGCAGGTCCCGAATGCCGCCCCCATGGATCAGTTGGAAGCGTTTTGTCGCCATCATATCGGGTATCACCTGGACCGGCCCGAGCTGGTGTTCATCGCTTATATGGAGTTGCGCAATCTGGAGCCCGAGAATTTCACGGTGATCGAGGCGCTGCGGCGCGCCTATGAGGACCGGTTGGAGGCAATTTTGAAAGCAGGCCAGGCCAGCGGCGATTTCGATCTGCCCGACAGCAAGCTGGCAACGCTTGCCATCATCGCGATGCTGACCGGGGTCAACACCTGGTATCGCGAAGGCGGGCGGCTGGCGCGGGCCGATGTGGAGGGGATCTACTGGGATATGGTGCGCAAATCGGTGGGCGCTTGACAGGTTTGTGGCACTGGTCCCTGATGCTGGCAGGCACGGTCTGACGAAGGAGACGGTGATGCTGGACGAAGCCCGGACAAGACACGCGAGATTCCAGCGCCGCATGGCCGCGGAAGGGATCGAGCTGGCGCTGATCACCGATGAGGCCTCGATTGCCTATCTGGCCGGGTTCTGGGGCTATCTGGGCGTTGAATTTGGCCGACCGACCTGCCTGATCCTGCGCCCAGATGCCGATCCCGTGGTGCTGACGCCTTTGATGGAATCGGAGATGGTGGCGGCGATGACCTGGGTCGAAACCATCGTGACCTGGGAAGATATCGGCAACAATCACTGGTCGAACCTGTTGCCGGAGCTATTGGGCCCCGCGCAGAGCGTCGCGGTGGAATTGGGGTCCATTCCTGCGATCTTGCGCAATTGGTTCGATGCGCAAATGCCTGAAACTGTTCTGAGCGATGTCTCGCCCCTGTTGGCGGCGATGCGGATGATCAAATCTCCGTCTGAGATCGCGGTGATGCGGCAGGCGGGGATTGTTGCGGGCGCGATGATGGCTGCTGCGCATCAGGCGCTGGCTGAGGGCGCGCCGGAATATGAGGCGGCGCTGGCTGTGATTGCGGCGGGCACCCGGGCGGCGGCGGGGTTTCTGACCGCGCGCGGATGGGAGGCTTTCGTGTCGCCGATGATCCATGGGCTGCAGGTGATGCAATCGGGCAGCCAAACCTCGATGGTGCATAGGCGCGCCAGCGTGAAGCCGCTGGCGGCGGGCGATCCGGTCTATTTCTGTTTCTGCAACATGGCGCAGTTCAAGCTATATAAACTTGGCTTTGACCGGATGTTTTTCATCGGCCATGCCAGCGACGAAGCGGCCCGGGTTCAGGAGGCCGCGATCGCCGCGCAACAGGCCGCGATTGCCGCGATCCGGCCCGGCGTCACGGCGCAATCAGTGGCCGAGGCCGCCGATGAGGTCTACCGCGCGCGCGGCTATCAGGCCGGGTATCGCACCGGGCGATCCATCGGGATGAGCTATCTGGAAGCCCCGGAGCTGAAAGCGGGCGATCTGACGGCGCTGCAACCGGGCATGACCTTTGCCGTCGATGGCGGCATCTCGCTGGATGGGCAATGCGGCGGGCGGATCGGGGATTCGGTGGTGGTGACGCAGACCGGCTGTGACTATCTGACGGAATATCCGCGTGACTTGCTGATCGCGGGGTAGATGCGTGCGGGGGTTCGGCCCTGACGGGCCGAACCGGGGGGCGGGCGACGTCAGGCCCCCGTTCCGGGAGCCCTCCGCCACCCGCATTGCCATGGGATTGTGGCCAGGTCGGGGGCAGCAACCTCGGTGTCACACTTTGTGCACAATGCGTGCACACCCCCTGCATACGCGGCGGCGTGATTGTGGATGGCGGGCCTGAGTATTTGGACAAAGAAGAAGCAGGGGGCGTGCCCTGCGGAAACGGGTCCGCAGGGTGCCAGGGATTACAGACCGGGATAGAGCGGGAAGCGGGCGCACATCGCGGCGGTTTCGGATTTCACTTTTTCCTCGACCTCTGCGTTGCCGTCTTCACCATGTGCCGCCAGGCCATCGACCACTTCGATGATCCAGTCGGCGATCTGGCGGAACTCGGCCTCGCCAAAGCCGCGGGTGGTGCCGGCGGGCGAGCCCAGACGGATGCCGCTGGTGATGGTGGGTTTTTCGGGATCAAACGGCACACCGTTTTTGTTGCAGGTGATATTGGCCCGGCCAAGTGCTTTTTCGGTGGCATTGCCCTTGACGCCCTTGGGCCGCAGATCGACCAGCACGACATGGGTATCGGTGCCATGGGTGACGGTATCGAGCCCGCCCTTGATCAGCTGATCGGACAGCGCCTGCGCATTGGCGATGACTTGGCCGATGTAATCCTTGAAGTCGGGGCGCAGGGCTTCGCCGAATGCCACCGCCTTGGCCGCGATCACATGCATCAGGGGGCCGCCCTGAATGCCCGGGAAGATGGCGGAATTGACCTTTTTGGCGATGGCCTCGTCATTGGTCAGGATCATGCCGCCACGGGGGCCGCGCAGGGTTTTATGCGTCGTTGTGGTGGCGACATGGGCATGCGGGAAGGGCGAGGGATGCAGACCGGCCGCGACCAGACCGGCAAAATGCGCCATGTCAACCAGCAGCCAGGCCCCGACCATATCGGCGATGGCGCGCATCCGGGCGAAATCAATCTGGCGCGGAATGGCCGAGCCGCCCGCGATGATCAGCTTGGGCTGATGTTCCTTTGCCAGCGCCTCGACCTGATCGTAATCCAGCATGTTATCTTGCCGGCGAACGCCATATTGCACCGCGTTGAACCATTTGCCCGACTGGTTGGGCCGCGCGCCATGGGTCAGGTGACCGCCGGCATCCAGGCTCATGCCCAGGATGGTGTCGCCGGGTTTGATCAGGGCCTGAAACACGCCCTGATTGGCCTGTGACCCGGAATGGGGCTGCACATTGGCAAAGGCGCAGCCGAAAAGCTGGCAGGCCCGTTCGATCGCGAGGGTTTCGGCGATATCGACATATTGGCAACCGCCGTAATAGCGCCGCCCGGGATAGCCTTCGGCGTATTTATTGGTCATCACCGAGCCCTGCGCCGCCATCACCGCCGAAGAGACGATGTTTTCGGAGGCAATCAGTTCGATCTCGTCGCGCTGGCGACCAAGTTCGGATCGGATGGCGGCAAAGATTGCGGGGTCGCGGGTCTCTAACGGGTCGGTGAAAAATCCGGTGGACCGGTGGGCTGCGGTCATGGCCTGTCTCCCTGATGAACGGGCGTGAAATGATGTGACCGCATCTATCCAAAGCGGGGCCATTGCGAAAGACCGGAAAACGCCCCCTTGCGGCGCTGTTGCGCCGTTTCATCGGATTTGCAAAGGACATTATTGCCGGAATCAGGGATTGAGTTTCCGATCAAGGCGGGTGAACACTGAAAGTTCCGAAAACTCAGAGATATGATGCCTGCTGCGCGCAATATAAGTTTTTTGGCCTCTGACGCCCCGATTGCCGCCGCCGCACAGGCCCGGCTGGCCGCGCGCTATGGCCATTTTCCACCCGAAGAGGCCGATGTGGTCGTGGCGCTGGGTGGCGATGGCTTCATGCTGTCGACCCTGCACGCCACGCAGGAGATCGAGGCCCCGGTCTATGGCATGAACCGAGGCACGGTCGGGTTTTTGATGAATGAATATGGTGAGGATGACCTGATCGAACGGCTGGAGGCGGCCGAAGAGGCGGTGATCAACCCGTTGCGCATGGTGGCCACCGGCCTGGACGGCACCGTGACCGAGGCGCTGGCCATCAATGAGGTCAGCCTGCTGCGCGCCGGGCCGCAGGCGGCAAGGCTGAAGATCTGGATCGACGGGCGCGCCCGGATGGAGGAACTGGTCTGCGATGGTGCGCTGGTTTCGACGCCGGCCGGGTCCACGGCCTATAATTATTCGGCCCACGGCCCGATCCTGCCGATCGGATCAGACGTATTGGCGTTGACGGCGATGGCGGCGTTTCGGCCCCGGCGCTGGCGCGGCGCGCTGCTGCCCAAATCCGCCGTGGTGCTGTTTGAGGTGCTGGAGGCAGACAAGCGGCCGGTGATGGCCGATGCCGATAGCCGGTCGGTCCAGAACGTGACCTCGGTCGAGATCCGGTCGGAGCCAGAGGTGGCGCATCATATCCTGTTTGATCCCGGCCACGGGTTGGAGGAACGGCTGATCAGCGAACAATTCGTATGACGCCGCGACGTTGCACCGCGTTCAGGGCTGCACCGATAGTAGTTTAATGCTAAACAATCGCTATTGAAGGAGGGCTTGGGATGGAAGACGACAAACGGGTATCGTTGCGCCAGAGCGCGCTGGACTATCACGAGTTTCCCAGGCCGGGCAAGCTGGAGATAAGGCCAACCAAGCCGATGGCCAATGGCAGGGATCTGGCCCGCGCCTACAGCCCCGGCGTGGCCGAAGCCTGCCTTGAAATCGCCAAAACCCCAAGCGATGCGGCCCGCTACACTGCGCGCGGCAATCTGGTGGCGGTTGTTACCAATGGCTCGGCCGTTCTGGGCCTTGGAAATATCGGCGCATTGGCATCCAAACCGGTGATGGAGGGCAAGGCGGTCCTGTTCAAGAAATTTGCCAATATCGACTGTTTCGATATCGAGGTGAACGAAAGCGACCCCGAAAAGCTGGCCGATATCATCTGTGCGCTGGAACCGACCTTTGGCGCGATCAATCTGGAAGACATCAAGGCACCGGATTGTTTCATCGTTGAACAAATTTGCCGCGAGCGGATGGGCATCCCGGTGTTCCATGACGATCAGCATGGCACCGCCATCGTGGTGGGGGCGGCTGCCACCAATGCGCTGCATGTCGCGGGCAAGGAGTTTGACCAGATCAAAGTGGTCTCTACCGGTGGCGGTGCAGCGGGTATTGCCTGCCTCAACATGTTGCTGAAACTGGGGGTTCGGCGCGAAAACGTCTGGCTGTGCGATATTCACGGGCTGGTCTATGAGGGCCGGGCCGAGGATATGAACCCGCAAAAGGCGGCCTTTGCGCAGGCCAGCGATCTGCGCAGCCTGGAGGATGTGATCGGCGGTGCGGATCTGTTTCTGGGGCTGTCCGGCCCCGGCGTCCTGACGCCTGCAATGGTTGCGAAAATGACCAAACGGCCGATCGTGTTCGCGCTGGCCAACCCGACGCCCGAGATCCTGCCCGACGAGGTGCGCAGCGTCGCGCCGGATGCCATCATCGCCACCGGCCGCAGCGATTTTCCCAATCAGGTCAACAATGTGCTGTGTTTTCCGTTCATCTTTCGCGGGGCGCTGGATGTTGGCGCGACCGAGATCAATGACGCCATGCAGATCGGCTGTGTCGAGGGTATCGCGGCGCTTGCGCGCCAGACCACCAGCGCCGAGGCGGCCGCCGCATATCAGGGCGAACAGCTTACCTTTGGGGCTGATTACCTGATCCCGAAACCGTTTGATCCGCGCCTGATCGGTGTGGTTGCCGGCGCTGTGGCCAAATCCGCCATGGACAGCGGTGTGGCGACCCGGCCGCTGGAGGATTTTCAGGCCTATCGCGAAAAGCTGGATCAATCGGTCTATCGCTCGGCTTTGATCATGCGGCCGGTCTTTGAGGCCGCCGCGGCCACCAGCCGCAAGATCGTCTTTGCCGAGGGTGAGGATGAGCGCGTGCTGCGCGTGGCGCAGGCCATATTGGAAGAAATGACCGATATTCCAACCCTGATCGGACGCCCCGAAGTGGTGATGAGCCGGATAGAGCGGGCCGGGCTCAAGATCAAGCCCGACCGGGATTTCGAACTGATCAACCCCGAAAGCGACGCCCGTTACCGAGATTACTGGCAAGGCTACCTTGAAAAGATGCAGCGTCGGGGTGTGACCCCTGATCTGGCGCGCGCGATCATGCGCACCAATACAACCGCGATCGGGGCGGTTGCGGTCTATAGCGGCGATGCCGACAGCCTGATCTGCGGCACTTTCGGGCAATATCTGTGGCACCTGAACTATGTGCAACAACTGCTTGGCGATGGCGGGCTGCACCCGGTTGGCGCGCTGAGCCTGATGATCATGGAGGACGGCCCGTTATTCGTGGCCGATACCCATATCCATGCCGTGCCCACGCCGCAGCAACTGGCCGAAACCGTGGTCGCCACGGCGCGCCATATCCGTCGCTTTGGCGTGGTCCCTAAGCTGGCGCTCTGCTCGGGCTCGCAATTTGGCAATCTGGACAGTGACAGCGGCCGCAGGATGCGCGCGGCACTTGAGATCCTGGATGGGATGGGGCTGGATTTCATCTATGAGGGCGAAATGCATGCCGACGCAGCGCTGGATGTCGAGCTGCGCGAACGGATCTATCCCGGCTCGCGTCTGGATGGCGTGGCCAACGGGCTGATCTTTGCCTCGACCGATGCGGCAGGTGCGGCGCGCAACATCCTGAAGATCAAGGCGCGCGGGCTGGAGGTCGGCCCGATCCTGATGGGAATGGGCAACAAGGCGCATATCGTGACGCCTTCGATCACGGCGCGGGGCCTGTTGAACATGACGGCGCTGGCCGGCACGCCGGTGCATCACTACAGTTGATCGGGGCGCGGAGGTGGAGAAATCGGTGGGTTTGCAAGCGGGCGGGGCGCAGCTTTGCAAACCTGGATGATCTATTCAATCTGGCAGTCGTAAACCGGCTGTTTTGCAAAATTTGCAAATGATACAAGGTGGTTTCTGCAAATAAATTGCGCCATTCTGTCCCGGTGCCCGTCTTGCAGCTTGCCGCATGGCGGAGGGCTGCCTAACACGGGATGCAACCGGATCGGGAGGGATGACAATGAGCTATCACGACCAATACAGCCAGGCGAAACAGGACCCGGACGGGTTCTGGATGAACGCCGCCAGAACCATCGACTGGGACAGCGAACCTTCCAAAGCGCTCTTTGCCGAGAACGCGCCGTTTTACGAATGGTTTGCAGATGGCATGGTCAACACTTGCTGGAACGCGGTGGACCGGCATGTCGAGGCGGGCCATGGCGACCGTGTGGCAATCATCCATGACAGTCCGATCACCCTTTCGACACACCAGATCACCTATGCGGAATTGCAGATCCGGGTGGCAAGCCTGGCCGGTGCGCTGCGCGCCAAGGGCATCGAAAAGGGCGACCGGGTCATTATCTATATGCCGATGGTGCCCGAAGCGCTGGAGGCGATGCTGGCCTGCGCCCGATTGGGGGCCATTCATTCGGTCGTATTCGGTGGCTTCGCGGCCAATGAGCTGGCGGTGCGGATTGATGATTGTCAGCCCAAATGCATCATCGCCGCGTCCTGCGGGTTGGAGCCGGGCCGTGTGGTCCATTACAAGCCGCTGCTGGATGGTGCCATTGATCTGGCCGCTCACAAGCCTGATTTCTGCGTGATTTTCCAGCGTGAACAAGAGGTCGCGTATCTGGAGGACGGGCGTGACTTTGACTGGTACGGGTTCCAGTTTGGCGTGGCACCGGCCGAATGCGTGCCGGTCGCGGGCAATCACCCGGCCTATATTCTTTACACCTCGGGTACCACCGGCGCGCCCAAGGGCGTCATCCGTCATACCGGCGGGCATCTGGTGGCGCTGAACTGGACCATGCGCAACCTGTATGACATGGAACCCGGCGAGGTGTTCTGGGCCGCGTCGGATGTTGGCTGGGTCGTGGGCCACAGCTATATCTGCTACGCGCCGCTGGTCTATGGCTGCACCACAATCGTGTTCGAGGGCAAGCCCGTGGGCACGCCCGATGCCGGCACGTTCTGGCGGGTCATTCAGGATCACAAGGTCAAATGCCTGTTTACCGCGCCCACCGCCTTTCGCGCCATCAAACGCGACGATCCGCAAGGCGCGCTGGTGGAGGATTATGACCTGTCCAGCCTGGAATCGCTGTTTCTGGCCGGCGAACGGGCAGATCCTGACACTATCGAATGGGCCCAGGACAAATTGGGCGTGCCGGTGATCGATCACTGGTGGCAGACCGAAACCGGGTGGGCCATTGCGGGCAACCCGTTGGGGATCGAGGCTTTGCCGGTCAAGATCGGCTCACCTTGCGTGCCGATGCCGGGCTATGACGTGCGCATTCTGGATGAGGGCGGGCATGAGGTGAAACGCGGCGAACTGGGCGCGATTGCCATCGCATTGCCGCTGCCGCCGGGCACTTTGCCGAATCTGTGGAATGCCGAGGATCGGTTCCGAAAATCCTATCTTGAGCGGTTCCCCGGCTTTTATGAAACCGGAGATGCGGGTTTCATGGATGAAGATGGCTATCTTTATATCATGGCGCGCACCGATGATGTGATCAACGTCGCGGGCCACCGCCTGTCAACCGGCGCGATGGAGGAGGTGCTGGCCGGCCATCCCGATGTCGCGGAATGCGCCGTCATTGGTGTGGCTGACAAGCTGAAGGGCCAGGTGCCGATGGGGTTTCTGTGTCTCAATGCCGGCACCCGGAAAGCCAGCGAGGATATTGTCGCCGAATGCGTGAAACTGGTGCGTGACAAGATCGGGCCGGTGGCGGCCTTCAAGCTGGCCACCGTGGTGGCGCGCCTGCCCAAGACCCGGTCGGGCAAGATCCTGCGCGCCACGATGGTCAAGATCGCCAATGGTGAGGAGTTCAAGATGCCCGCCACAATCGACGATCCGGCCATTTTGGATGAAATCGCCGAGGCGCTGACGGAGCTCGGGTTTCCGAAATAGCCCCTCGGGTCGCGCGGCGCTTGTGTCGCGGCTCCAGTTCTTTAGGCTGGGGATGGGGCGGCAGGCAGGGCGGCGTGGCATGAGCGCAGATGGAAACCGTGATGAGAATGAGGGCCGCAGCCAAGCGCCATCAGATGCGGCCGTGCAGGCATCGCTCAGGCTGTTCAATCACGATATTCGCGCCGCGGTGTCCGATGTTATCGGCGGGCTGCGCCTGATCGACCGCGACCGGCTGAACCCCGACATGCAGGAACAGTTCGAACGGGTGCAGATCGCGGGGGAGACATTGGCCGAACTGGTCGATGCGGCGATCCTGTCGCTGGATGGCGATGCCCATGAGGGCGCGATCGATCAAAGTTTCGATTTTCGCAGCTTTCTGGCCGGTCTGGAAATGCGCTGGTCGGGGCGGGCCCGCGAACAGGGGCTGGCGTTTCGGTTGGAAGTGGACCGGCGGGTGCCGGAACGGGTCTGCGTGGCGCGCCTCAAGCTGGACCGGATCCTTGGCAATCTGATCGCCAACGGGTTGAAATTCACCGACCAGGGTCAGGTGATGCTCAGCGTTGACCGGACCGGCGATGGGCTGCGGTTTCGCGTGACAGATCAGGGGCAGGGGTTTTCCGACACGGCGCTGGAACGGCTGTTTACCCCCGATGGGCGGCCACAGGATGCCACCCGGCCGGGCACCGGTTTGGGCCTGCATATATCCAAGGATCTGGCAGATAGTCTGGGGGCGGATCTGAGCGTGTCCAGCGCGACGGGGCAGGGGGCCACGGTCACCTTGATCCTGCCGCGCGACCGGTGGGAAAGCGCCGAACCGCTGCGCGACCTGCCCGACCTGACCGGCCTGTCGGTGCTGGTGGCCGAGGACAATGTGACCAACCAGATATTGGTGCGCCAGATGCTGGAGCGGATGGGGGCCGAGATGAAACTGGCCCGCGACGGGGCAGAAGCGTTTCAGGCGCTCAGCGCGCGACGCTTTGACCTGGCGCTGCTCGATATCGAAATGCCGCGCATGACCGGGATCGAGGTGATGCGCAAACTGCGTGATCAGGGTGATTTCGACACGCCGCTGGTGGCGTTGACGGCCTATATCCTGCGCGACAACCGTGAGGCGATCTATGCTGCCGGGGCCGATGGCGTGATCGCCAAACCGATCCGGTCCGTCGCCGGGTTCGGGCAAGCCATCCGGCGCCATGTCGAGCGGGCGACCATGACCGCTGATGCCGCGTTCATTGCCGCCCCGGACGGCGCGCAGATGTTCGGTGAACTGGATCGCAACCGGTTCGAGGCGCTGTTGCAGGCCGCAGGCCCGGAAGGCCGGGTCGAATTTCTGACCCATCTGTTGCAGGATCTGCGGTCGGTGGCAGAAATTCTGGAAAGGGCGGTTGCCGGTCTGGACGCGGCCGAGGTGCGGGCGCAGACGCATATCCTGATCTCGTTGGCGGGGGCTGTCGGCGCGGATCGGTTGCAGGAGCTGGCGGAATCGCTGAATGCCACCGCCCATCGCGGCCGCCTGGCCGAGGCACCGGCGCTGGCCCTGACCTGTCTGCGCGCGCTTGATGTATTGATAGACCGGGTCGAAAAACGCAGCCGACGCGAGGGCTGAGGCCCCTTGCAACCGGCCAGACCTCGGCCCACACTGGCCCGGTTCGCCACAGAAGATGGGACCGTCCATGTTGCTTGTCGATGCTGCCGCCATGGTGCGTGAAAAGGCCTATGCGCCCTATTCCAATTTTCTTGTCGGGGCCGCGATCCGCAGCGTCGAGGGCAACCTGCATCTGGGCTGCAATGTCGAAAATGTGGCCTATCCCGAAGGCACCTGCGCCGAGGCCGGCGCCATTGCCGCGATGATTGCCGCGGGTGACAGCAGAATTGCCGAGGTGGCGGTGATCGCGGGCGGTCCGATGCCGGTGCCGCCTTGCGGCGGTTGCCGTCAGAAGCTGGCGGAATTTGCCGATGGCAATGTTGCCGTGACGCTGGCCTCAACCACCGGCCAGACCGTGCAGACCACGGTGGCCGATCTGCTGCCCGGGGCCTTTGTCGCGGGTCATATGGAAGGGAGCTGAGCCCATGGATGCGCGTGAGATACTGGCCCGATTGCGTGACAGCAAGGGGTTAAGCCCCGAACACTATCAATGGTTTGCCCAAGGGCTGGCCGATGGGGCCGTGTCCGATGCGCAGGCCGGGGCCTTTGCCATGGCGATCTTTACCCGTGCCATTGGCCGCGAGGGCCGCGTGCATCTGACCCACGCGATGCGCGATACCGGGCGGGTTTTGCAATGGGATCTGCCCGGCCCGGTTCTGGACAAGCATTCGACCGGCGGTGTCGGCGATACGGTGTCGCTGCCGCTGGCCCCGGCGCTGGCGGCCTGCGGGGCCTATGTTCCGATGCTGTCGGGGCGCGGGCTTGGCCATACTGGCGGCACGCTCGACAAGATGGAAGCCATCCCCGGCTACCGGGCCATTATCGGCAATGAGGAACTGGCCCGCGTGGTGACCGAGGTTGGCTGCGCCATTGTGGGGGCCTCCGATCAGATCGCGCCGGCCGATAAGCGGCTCTATGGCGTGCGCGATGTGACCTCGACGGTGGAAAGCATCGACCTGATCACGGCCTCGATCCTGTCCAAGAAACTGTCCGAGGGGCTGGACGGTCTGGTGCTGGATGTAAAGACCGGGTCGGGGGCCTTCATGGCCGACCCTGCCGATGCGCTGGCGCTGGCCGTGTCGCTGGTGGAAACGGCGCAGGGCGCGGGCTGCAAATGCAGCGCGCTGATGACCGATATGAGCCAGCCCGCCGCGCGCACCGCCGGCAATGCGCTGGAGGTGATCGAGGCGATGGAGATGCTGACCGGGTCGGGCGGCTCGGCCCGGCTGCGGCAATTGACGCTGTCGCTTGGTGGCGAATTGCTGCTGCTTGGCGGGCTGGTGGCCGATGCGGCGCAGGGCGAGGCAAAGATCAATGATGCGCTGAATTCGGGGGCTGCCGCCGAACGGTTCGGCCGCATGGTGGCCGCCCTTGGCGGGCCTGCCGATTTCGTGGCGCGCTGGCGCGACCGGCTGCCTGCCGCGCCGGTCATGGTCGAGATATTCCCCAAGGACCCCGGCTTTGTCACCGCCATCGACACCCGCGCGATGGGGGAGGTGGTGGTGCATCTGGGCGGTGGCCGGCTGGTGCAATCGGACCGGCTGGATCATGGCGTCGGCCTGTCCGACATTGCCGGCATTGGGGATCCGGTCGACAGCCACCGACCTTTGGCGCGCATTCATGCCGCCAGCGAAGAGGCGGCCAGGGCGGCGGCATCATCCTTGCACGCGGCCTATACGCTTGGCAGTGCCATGGTGGCGCCCCCGCCGCTTATCCGCGAAAGGATCGGCTGATGGCGCGCGCCTTTCTGGTGGTGATGGACAGCGCAGGCTGTGGCGGTGCCCCCGATGCGGGCCGGTTTTTCAACGGATCATTGCCCGATACCGGAGCCAATACGCTGGCCCATATCGCGGCGGCCTGTGCCGAAGGCCGGGCCGATCAGGGGCGCAGCGGTCCCTTGCATCTGCCCCATCTCGATGCGCTTGGTCTGGGGCCGGCGGTGCGGCTGGCCTCGGGCGATGCCACGCCAGGGCTGGAGGCCACGCCAATGGGGCTTTGGGGGGCCGCGACGGAGGTGTCACTCGGCAAGGATACGCCCTCGGGCCATTGGGAACTTGCCGGTGTGCCGGTGCCCTGGGACTGGACCTATTTCCCCGACACCGATCCGGCCTTTCCGGATTATCTGGTGGAAGAAGTGAAATCCATTGCCGGGGTGTCGGGCATCCTGGGCAACCGACACGCGCCGGGCACGGCGATCATCGAGGCTGAGGGCGCGCGCCATCAGCAAACCGGCTGGCCGATCTGCTACACTTCGGCCGACAGCGTGTTTCAGATCGCGGCCCATGAGGAAAGCTTTGGCCTCGACCGGCTGCTGGATCTGTGTCAGCGATTGGCCCCGACCCTGCACGCGATGAAGGTCGGGCGGGTCATCGCGCGGCCCTTTATCGGGGAGCCGGGCCATTATACCCGCACCCCCAACCGGCATGATTATGCCATTGCGCCACCATCGCCGACGCTGTGTGATTGGGTGCAGGGGGGCGGGTGCCGCGTTCATGCCATCGGAAAGATTGGTGATATCTTCTCGATGCAGGGCATTGATGATGTCCGCAAGGGGCGTGATGCCGATCTGATGGGGCATCTGTCAGATCTGGTTGATGGGGCCGGTGACGGGTCGCTGACCTTCGCCAATTTCGTCGAGTTCGACAGCCTTTACGGCCATCGCCGCGATATCGCGGGCTATGCGCGGCACCTGGAATGGTTTGATGCAAGGATCGGCCCGATCCTGGATCGCCTGCGCCCCGATGATCTGATGATCTTTACCGCCGATCACGGCAATGACCCAAGCTGGAGCGGCACCGATCACACCCGCGAACGGGTTCCGGTGCTTGGCAAGGGGCCGGATTGCGGGCAGATAGGGCTTTGCGCCTTTACCGATGTCGCGGCTTCGGTCGCGGCGCATCTGGGCGTTGAAAATCAGGGTCCAGGGCGGAGTTTTCTATGATACCCAAGATCGAACTGCATCTGCATCTGGAGGGGGCTGCACCCCCGGCTTTCATCCGCGGCATGGCCAAGGAAAAATCTGTCGATCTGAGCCGCATCTTTACCGAGGATGGCGGCTATGCCTATCGCGATTTCAACCATTTCCTTACCGTCTATGAGGCCGCCACCAGCGTGCTGACAAGCCCCGAGGATTACGCCCGCCTGACCACAGCCGTGTTGGAGGAAAGCGCCGCAAATGGCGTGATCTATACCGAAAGCTTCATCAGCCCCGATTTCTGTGGCGGCGGCGATCTGATTGCCTGGCGGGAATATCTTCATGCCATCGCCGAGGCGGCGGAGACGGCCGAGAAACAGCATGGCATCACCCTGCGCGCCTGCATCACGCCGATCCGCCATTTCGGGCCGGACCGCGCCAGACCCATCGCCCATTGTGCCGCCGAGACCGCGGGCGATTTCGTCACCGGCTTTGGCCTTGCCGGCGATGAGATGGCGGGCAAGCCGGGTGATTTTCTGTGGTCTTTTGATATGGCGCGCGAGGCCGGTTTGCGCCTGACCGCCCATGCCGGGGAATGGGGCGGGGCAGGTTCGGTGCGCGATGCCATTCGCGATCTGGGGGTGGAACGGATCGGCCATGGCGTGCAGGCGATCGACGATTCCGCGCTGGTCGATGAGATCGTTGAGGCCGGCATCACGCTGGAATGCTGTCCGGGATCAAACGTGGTTCTGGGCGTGGTTGCGAACTGGGCCAGCCACCCGATTGAAAAACTGCGCCAACGCGGCGTGAAAGTCACCGTTTCCACCGATGATCCACCGTTCTTTCACACCACGATGGCGCGCGAATATGACATGCTGGCAGAGACATTCGGATGGGATGACGAGGTTTTTGCCGAGATCAACAAGAACGCGCTGGATGCGGCCTTTTGCGATGCTGCAACACGCGAGAGAATTGCCAAACGACTGGAACAAACACCATGAGCCAACATCTGACCATCGTCGATCACCCGCTGGTGCAGCACAAGCTGACCCTGATGCGCGAGCAGAGCACCTCGACCGCCGTGTTCCGGCAATTGCTGCGCGAAATCAGCCAGCTGCTGGCCTATGAGGTGACGCGCGAATTGCCGATGACCACCAAGACCATCACCACGCCGATGCAGGAGATGCAGGCCCCGGTGCTGGCCGGGCGCAAACTGGCGCTGGTGTCGATCCTGCGGGCGGGCAACGGTCTGCTCGATGGTATGCTGGAGCTGATCCCTTCGGCGCGGGTGGGGTTTGTTGGCCTTTACCGCGACGAGGAGACGCTGCAACCGGTGCAATATTACTTCAAGGTGCCCACCGATTTGCAGGACCGGCTGGTGATTGCGGTCGATCCGATGCTGGCCACCGGCAATTCCTCGGTCGCAGCGATCGACCTGCTGAAAGAGGCCGGGGCCACCAATATCCGCTTCCTTTGTCTGCTGGCAGCCCCCGAAGGCGTGGCGCGGATGAAAGCGGCGCACCCGGATGTGCCCATCGTCACGGCCGCGCTTGATAGCCACTTGAATGACAAGGGTTATATCGTTCCGGGCCTGGGCGATGCAGGCGACCGGATGTTCGGCACGAAATAGGTGGCCCGGCCTTTACGGGCCCGCAATCCTCTGTCACTCTTTGAGGCACAGACAATGGGGGTTGTTATGCGATTTATTTCTTTGGTTTCGGCTTTGGCATTGGGTGCGGCACTGGGTGCGGCGCTGGCCGGGTCCGGATCTGCGCAAACCGTGTCGCAATTGGGCGGACCGGCAGAATTGCCGCCCGCAGGCTATAGCGCCAACCAATATGTCGATAGCCGCGGATGTGTGTTTATCCGTGCCGGATATGGCGGTCAGGAAACCTGGGTGCCGCGGGTGACGCGACAGCGCCAGGCCCTGTGCGGGTATCAGCCTACTGGCGGTGGCGGGGCAACCGAGGTGGTTTCCGCGCCCCCCCCCGCCACGCCGCAGACCCCCGCCACCCCCACCACTCCGGCGCGCCCGGTCACCATTGCGGTGGCCCCAACCCGGCCGGTTCAGCAAACCATCATGGTGCGGCAGGTTCCGGTCGAAACCGCCCCCGCCCCTGTCCGCGCCCCCGCCCCGGTCACCGCCACCGCCACCACAGCCGCGGTTGCGACGCGGCCCGGCAATTGCGCCAACCTGCCGGCATCGGCCAGCCAATTCATGCGTGGCGAAAACGAACGCTGTGGCCCGCAGCCCAACCATCCCGGCGATGCCGCGGGTGGCATGGTGATCGGCTCTGGCGCTGCGTCGGGCAGTTATTCGGCCCCTGAAGGGTATCGCCCGGTATGGACCGACGGACGGCTCAACCCCTATCGCGGGCTGGCTGTTGCAACACCGCAAGGGGCTGCAGCCCAAGGCCGGTATTGGCAGGATACAGTGCCGCTGACGGCGATTGACCTGCGCGTGGTCATTGTGCCCGATCCCACCCCCGCGACGACGGTGACCCGGTCCTCCAGCATAGGGTCAAGCGTGGCCCCCGTGGGTGGTGCCCCGGTGCGGGTTGCAGCCACTGATCGCTACGTCGAAGTGGCCCGCTATACGGATCGCAGCCTGGCCGACCGGGCCCGCCAGCAACTGTTGCGTCAGGGCATGCCGACCAGCCTGGGCATGGTTGCGAGCAGCGGCACGCTGGTCTTGCTGGCCGGTCCGTTTGATGATCCGCAAAACCTGGGCCGGGCCCTGAACAGGGCGCTTGATCTGGGCTACAGCGCCGCTGTCACGCGGCGCTGACATAGGGGTGAAATTCGTTGTGAAAGAAGGCCAACCCCTGCGGTTGGCTTTTTTCATCGGTTCGGCGCTACCCGCCACAGATCCCCTGCAACGCGATCCAGTCCTGATCGGACATCAGCGGCGCACGCAGGCGGCCGCGCATCGGATCGGCTTCGATCAGGTGAAGGACGGATTCACCGGATATATCAAGCGCATAGGCGAAGGGTTCTGTGCTGATACCGGCCAGCTCGAACCGGTTCAGCAGGGCTGCGGTGTCGACCGGGACCAGTGCGGTTGTCAGCAAGGTGGCGGCATGGCTGCGCAGGTGGGTCGGGTTGATCTCGCCGGTGGTCAAAAGGCGGAAGGTCGCCATCAGCCCGGCTTCATTCAACAGGCGCACGACCGGGTCAGCCATGTCACGGCGCAGCGCTTCGGTCAGCAGGTAACCGGCCAACACTTCCGGCCCCTCAAAATCCTCGACCAGCGAGCGGTTGACCACGATGATATTGCCCGGCAGCGCCGCCGTGCTTTGCGCGGTCGACGGCAAAACCACAATGCCGGGGGCACCTGCTCCGAACACGGCCCGCGACAGGTCGCGCATTGCGGCCACACCGCTGCTGTTTGCACAGGGCCGACCGGCCAGATCTGCCATGCCCGCCAGCACCAATTGTCCCATTTCGGCGCGTTTGGCGGCGGGCAGCAGCGATGCTGTCTGTCGGATAAGCGCATCGGGCAGCCAGACCACGGTGATGACTATCGTGATCAGCGTCAGAAACGCGGCCAGCCACAGGCGCAGACGGCCGGGATGCGGGCGGGCGCGTTCAATCGCGCTGCGCACCCGTTCGATGGCCTCGATCATTTGCGAATCCGAGATTTCCAGAAGCTCGTCAGCCTCGGTATCGGGGGCATAAAGCGCGGGTCGTTTGCCGGGATTCAGGCGGTGCACGGCAGGCAGCGACCAATGCGACAAAGCTGTATCGGTGAGCGCCGAGATAATAAGCGTCGCATCCCCAAGCGACACCACCACTTCGCGTCTCTGACTATCCGGCGTTTCGCGCCAGAGGCCGGTGGTTTCCAGCCTTTCGAATTCGCTGAGCGCTGTCATGCCCGACTACCGCCTTGTTTTGCAGGGCAGATTAGCTGAAGCCGGGCCTTCGCTCAACTCAAAGCTGCAACAATCGGATGGAAATGCCCGGCCGGGGGGCTGGAGCGCCCAGAGCGCGTCGCGCTATAGGTCGTATTGCGGGTTGCTATGGTTCTGGTCGGTGCTTCGGATCAGCAAATATGTCGGATAGATTGCGCCACTGATAATGACAGGATCCTGATCAATCCGATCCGCCCCCTGGGTAATGGGCCCTCACCCTATAGATCCGCCGCCAGTCTCCGCAGTTCAAATTTCTGAATTTTCCCGGTGGATGTCTTGGGCAACTCCTGAAAGACCACGCGTTTGGGTGTCTTGAACCCGGCCAGGCGCTGACGGGCAAAGGCGATGAGGTCGTCTTCGGTTGCCTCTGCCCCGTCTTTCAGTTCAACAAAGGCGCAGGGCACTTCGCCCCATTTTTCGTCCGGCTTGGCCACCACGGCACAAAGCAGCACGGCGGGGTGGTGCATCAGCGCGCCCTCGATCTCGACGGAACTGACATTCTCGCCGCCCGAGATGATGATATCCTTGGCGCGGTCGGCGATCTGGATATAGCTGTCAGGGTGTTGCACCGCGATGTCGCCGGAGTGGAAATATCCGCCTTTGAAGGCTTCTGCCGTGGCGCGCGGGTTCTTGTAATAGCCTTTCATTACCGAATTGCCGCGCAGCATGATCTCACCCAGAGCCGCGCCGTCGCGGGGCACCGGGGCCATGGCATCATCCATCACGGCAACGGGCTCCATATTGGGCAGCGCGACGCCCTGACGGGCCTTCATGGCGGCCGCGTCCTGCTGGTCCAGATCGGCCCAATCGACATCTTTCCAGACACATTCGGTGGCGTGGCCAAAGGTTTCCGTCAGGCCGTAGACCTGAGTGACATTGAAACCCATGGTTTCGATCTTGGCCAAGGTGGCCGGGGCAGGCGGGGCCCCTGCGGTAAAGACTTCGACGGTATGGTCAAAGGCGCGGCGATCCGTATCGGGCGCATTCACGATGGCATTCAGGATGATGGGGGCGGCCCCGAAATGGGTCACGCCCTCATCGGCGATGGCGTCATAGATCGCCCTGGCGGTGATGTCGCGGCAGAAGATGGCGGTGCCGCCAAGCGCGGGCAGCATCCATGTGTGGCACCAGTTGTTGCAGTGAAAGAAGGGCACGATGGTCAAAAGGCGCGGGTGCAGGGTCATGCGCCAGGCGATCGGCGTGCCAAGCGTGACCAGATAGGCACCGCGATGGTGGTAGACCACGCCCTTGGGACGGCCAGTGGTGCCGGAGGTATAGTTGAGCGCGATGCTCTCCCATTCGTCGTCGGGCAGGATCCAATCGAACCCCCTGTCGCCCTCGGCCAGCAATGCCTCATAGGTCAGGTGGCGGCCCGAGGCGTGATAGCCGGCCTGTTCGTCGGGCACTTCGACGATCAGCGGCAGGGTTTCGATCTCAAGCTCTTTCAGCGCCGCCTCAACGGCACCCAGAAACTGGGTATCGACCAATATGACGGCGGCCTCGCCATGATCCAGGATATAGCTGATCGTGCCAATATCGAGCCGGGTGTTGATCGTGTTCAGAACTGCGCCGCAGGCGGGCACCCCGAAAAGCGCCTCGGCCTGGGCGGGGATGTTGGGCATGACGGTGGCCACCACATCGCCCGGTGCCACGCCGCGCGCGGCCAGAGCCGAGGCAAGCCGCGACACGCGGGCGTGATATTCGGCATAGGTTTTGCGGAAATTGCCATAGACCAGCGCGGGATGGGTCGCAAAGACCTGGGCCGCGCGCGCCAGATGCGACAGCGGCGTCAGCGGCACGTAATTTGCGGCGCGTTTTTCAAGGCCTGTTTCGTCTTTCATCCAGCCCATATGCAACCCTCCCCGATATGCGTGATGGTCACTATTGCCATGGGCGTGGCAAAAGAAAAGGGGGCAGCGTTGGGCCACCCCCCCCCGGAAAAGTTTTCCAGGAAAACTTTTCGGATCCGAAAAATATTCGGGCAATATTTTTCTTATGCCGAACCGTTGGCACCCTGTCCGAATGGTCCCGATCTCTGGCTCAGCGATCGCCGAACATATCGCCCAGGCCGCCCAGAACCGAGCCTTCGCCCTTGCTTCCGCCCGGACCGGCGGCCCGCATGATGCGGTCTGCCAGGCGAGAGAAGGGCAGGCTTTGCAGGAAGATCGTGCCAGGGCCTTTCAGGGTGGCCAGGAAAATGCCTTCGCCCCCGAAGATCATGGATTTCAGGTTGCCGGCGCGCTCGATGTCATATTGAACGCTGCCATCCATGGCCGCGAGGCACCCGGTATCGACCCGCAGGGTTTCACCGGCGGCAAGCTCTCGCTTGATCACGGTGCCGCCGACATGGATGAAGGCCATGCCGTCGCCATTGAGGCGTTGCAGAATGAAGCCCTCGCCCCCGAAGAACCCGGCACCCAGTTTCTTCTGAAAGGCAATGCCGGTGGTGGTGCCAAAGGCGGCACAGAGGAAGGCGTCCTTCTGGCAGATCAGCTCTCCGCCCACCTGGGACAGGTCAACCGGGATGATCTTGCCGGGGTAGGGCGCGGCGAAGGCCACCCGCTTCTTGCCCTGACCGGTATTGGTGAAATGGGTCAGGAAGATGGATTCGCCGGTCAACACGCGCTTTCCGACATTGAGAAGCGAGCTCATGATCCCTCCGGAAGGCTGAGCGCCATCGCCCATGCGGGATTCGAAGTCGATGCCGTCCTCCAGGTAATTCATTGCTCCGGCTTCTGCGATGACCTTTTCACCGGGGTCCAGCTCAATCTCGACAATCTGCATGTCGTTCCCGAAAATCTCGTAGTCAACTTCATGGGATTGCATTTGAAATATCCTTCATGTCTTTGGGCAAATTGGGTGCCGTTCGTGCCAAATATCCAGCCCGTCGCGGGGTGCGGACGGGATGGTAATATCCGGTCGCGCCCATTTTGGGGTTTTCTGTCTGTCCTGCAAGAGTGTCGCAAGAAAATGGCGGGTGTTTCAAAGCTCTGGCCATGATCACGTGTGGGGCCTTGTCAGGCCCGCGGGGGGCGGATGGATGATCCGGAGCCGAAAAAGGGCGCGCCGATGGGGTCCACCGGCGCGCCTTATGTGTCGTTCAGGCGGCTTTGCTGGCCTGTGGGCCGAAGCGACCGTAAAAGCTCTGCCCCTTGGCGGCCATTTCCTCAAGCAGCGCGGGCGGCGTGAACCGGGGGCCATGGATCTGGGCCAGTTCTGCACAGCGCGCGGCCGCGTATGGCGTGCCCAGAATATCGAGCCAGCTGAACGGCCCGCCGGACCAGGGCGCAAAACCCCAGCCCAATATGGCCCCGACATCGCCCTCGCGGATATCCTCCAGCACGCCGTCCTCCAAGGCGCGGATGGCTTCCAGCACCTGCGCGAACAGCAGGCGGTGCTGCACTTCGGTCACCTCGGGCTGATGTTCGGCGATGGCGTAGCGGGCGCTCAGACCGTCCCACAGGCCGGTGCGTTTGCCCTTGTCGTCATAGCTGTAGAAGCCGGCATTGGACTTTCGGCCCTGGCGGCCTTCCGCTTCCATCCAGAAGATCACCTCATCGGCGCTGTCATCATAATCCGCGCCCATTGCCGCCTTGGTGGCGCGGGCGATTTTCGCGCCCAGATCAATCGAGGTCTCATCAGTCAGTTGCAGCGGCCCAAGCGGCATCCCCACCAGTTTCGCGGCGTTTTCGATCAGCGCCGGGGCGACGCCTTCCTTCAGCATCCGAAGGCCTTCATTGATATAGGGGATGATGCAGCGATTGGCATAGAAGAACCGCGCATCATTGACCACGATCGGGGTCTTGCGGATCTGGCGCACGAAATCGAGCGCCTTGGCCACGGCCACATCGCCGGTCTGTTTGCCCTTGATGATCTCGACCAGCAGCATCTTGTCGACGGGGCTGAAGAAATGGATGCCGATGAATTGTTCGGGCCGTTTGGAGGCCTTGGCCAATTCGCTGATCGGCAGGATGGAGGTGTTGGTGGCAAAGATCGCGGTATCGGGGATCACGGCTTCAGCCTGCGCGGTGACACCGGCCTTGACGCCGATATCCTCAAACACGGCTTCGACGATCAGATCACAGCCCGAAAGGGCTGCGTAATCGGTGGTTGCAGTGATCCGGCCCAGAACTTGCGCCTTTTTCTCTGCCGTCACCTTGCGCCGCGAAATGCCCTTGTCGAGGATGGTTTCGGAATAGGATTTGCCGCGGTCGGCGCTGTCCTGGCTGGCGTCGATCAGCACCACCTCAATGCCCGCATTGGCGCTGACATAGGCAATGCCCGCGCCCATCATGCCGGCCCCCAGAATGCCGACCTTTTTCACCGTCTGCTCGTCCACATCTGGCCGGTTGGCACCCTTTTCCAGGGCTTCCTTGTTGATGAACAAGGTTCGGATCATCGCAGCAGAGGAGGGGTTCATCAGCACATTGACGAAATTGCGCGCCTCGACCTTGAGCGCGGTATCGAACGGCACCAAGGCACCATCATAGACCGCCTGCAACAACGCCTTGGCCGCAGGGTAGACGCCCTTGGTCTTGCCATGCACCATGGCCGAGGCCCCGAGGAAGGTCATGAAACCTGCCGGCGTATAGGGCGCGCCGCCGGGCATCTTGTAGCCCCGTTCATCCCAGGGTTTGACGATCCTGGGGTCGGACAGAACCCAGTCTTTGGCCGCCTGCATCAGGTCACCGGCGGGCACTACCTCATCGACCAGACCGGCCGATTTGGCCTTGGCGGGGGTGCTCAGCTTGCCCTCCAGCAGGAAGGGGCTGGCCGCCATTGCGCCCAGTTTGCGCACCAGCCGCGTGGTGCCGCCCGCGCCGGGGAAGATGCCGACCATGATTTCCGGCAGGCCGATCTTGGCCTTGGGATTATCG
This sequence comes from Alterinioella sp., assembly GCF_058343375.1. NCBI lineage: Bacteria > Pseudomonadati > Pseudomonadota > Alphaproteobacteria > Rhodobacterales > Paracoccaceae > Alterinioella > Alterinioella sp. The sequence continues at coordinate 8,417 of NZ_JBTUJH010000040.1, read as the reverse complement.
GCCACAAAGATACGGTGGCAGGCCAGCGGGATCTCGAACCCGATGCCGAGCCCGGTGCCGGGCATCGCACAGGCCACCGGTTTGCCGCCCTTGTTGGTTTTGGCATCCATGCCGGCGCGTTCGATCTTGCGCAGCACGGCATGCATATGCATGATGCCGTCCATCAGGCCCTGCGCGGGATTGTCGCCGGCCATTTCCTTCATCCTGGCGATGACGTTCAGATCCATGCCGCCGGCGAATGTCCCGTCCTTGCCCGAGGTGATGATGATGCCTTTGACGGCACCATCGGCCAGGGCGGCATCAATGCAGGCCTCAAGCTCGGTCAGCGCCTCGAGATTGAGCACATTCATGCTTTTGCCCTGGGTATCCCAGGTGATGATGGCAACGCCGTCAGCGTCGGTTGTCATGGTGAAATCGGTCATTTTCCGTCTCCCGGATAGGGGGTGCCGTCTTTGCGGGTGAATTCGAAACCATTTTCGTCGATCGCCACTTTCAGATCCAGATCGCTATACCGCACGATTTCGGTGTCTGTGCGGGTGCCGATGACAAGGAACCGCGCCGGGGCATCGCTGTGGTTGACGAAATGGTGGCCATTGGCGTCGCCTGCCTTGAAGGTGGCGCAATCGCCCGGGGCCATGGGGGTTTCGCCGGTATCGTCGATCAGGGTGCAGGTGCCTTGGGTGATCAGGGCGAACTCGTCCTGTTCCTCGTGCCAGTGGCGCAGCGAGGATTTCGCCCCCGGTTCAAGGATGATGATATTGGCCCCGAACTGGGTCAGCCCGCCAGCATCGCCGACGCGTAATGAGCTGCGCCCGGCCATCTCGGAATCATGGGGTGCCGGATAGATGGAGCCGGTTTTGACGGGGGTTTTTGAAAGGTCGATCTTTGGCATCACACACGCTCGATGATGGTTGCGGCCCCCATGCCCGATCCGATGCAGAGCGTGGCCAGGCCGGTGCTTTTGCCGCTGCGCTCAAGCTCATCCAGCAGCGTGCCGAGGATCATTGCGCCGGTGGCCCCAAGCGGGTGGCCCATGGCGATGGAACCGCCATTGACATTGACGCGCGCGGGGTCAGCATCGAAGGCCTGCATGAAGCGCAGGACCACCGAGGCGAAGGCCTCATTGACCTCGAAAAGGTCGATATCGCCAATCTCCATGCCGCTTTCAGCGAGGATTTTCTGGGTCACCGGAACCGGGCCAGTCAGCATGATGGTGGGGTCGGTGCCGATCTTGGCGGTGGCGCGGATGCGGGCGCGCGGGGTCAGGCCGCGCGCCTCGCCGAATTCCTTGTTGCCGATCAGGATGGCGGCGGCCCCATCGACGATGCCCGAGGAATTGCCGGCGTGATGGATGTGGTTGATCCGTTCAAGATGGGGGTATTTCATGATTGCGATGGCATCGAAACCGGGCATTACCTCGCCCATATCCTTGAAGGAGGGTTTCAGCGCTCCGAGCGATTGCATATCGGTTTGTGGGCGCATGAATTCATCATGGGCAAGGATAGGCAAGCCATTGATATCGTTTACGGGAATGATGGATTTTTCAAAACGCTCGGCATCCCAGGCCGCCTTGGCGCGCTTCTGGCTTTCGACCGCCAGCGCATCGGCCTGATCGCGGGTAAAGCCATATTCGGTGGCGATAATGTCGGCCGAGATGCCCTGCGGCACGAAATAATTGTCGATGGCGATGGAGGGATCAACCGCAATCGCGCCGCCATCCGAGCCCATGGGCACGCGGGACATGGCCTCGACCCCGCCCGCGATATAGGCTTGGCCGGCCCCGCCCCTGACCTGGTTGGCGGCGAGATTCACCGCCTCGAGCCCCGAGGCGCAGAACCGGTTGATCGACAGGCCGGGGATGGATTCATCGAGATCCGAGGCCAGCACGGCGGTGCGCGCCAGGCAGGCGCCCTGTTCGCCAATTTGCGTGACATTGCCCCAGATCACATCCTCGACCGCGTGGCCCTGCAAATCGTTGCGCGATTTCAGGGCGTTCAGCGCAATGGCCGAAAGGCGCGCTGCGCTGACCTCGTGCAGGCTGCCGTCCTTGCGGCCCTTGCCGCGCGGGGTTCGGATAGCGTCATAGATATAGGCGTCGGTCATGTTTGGTCCTTTCAGGTGCGATCGGCCGGTGAGCCGGGCATCAGATCATAGGGGTGTTTCCAGCCCGGCGTGTCGCTGATACGGGTCAGCCAGGCGTCGATATGGGGCCAGTCGGTCCGCGTGAAGCCGAAGGGTTCGGGATAGAAGAGATAGCCGCAGCAGGCGATGTCGGCGATGGTGAGATGGTCCCCCACCAGCCAGTTTCCATCCGCAAGCGCGGCGTCGAGCGTCTTATATGCGGCTTTGAGGCGGGTTTGTGCAAAGGTGATCACCTCGGTGGGGCGTTTGTCTTCGGGGATGAAATTCATCAAGAACCGGGTCATGCCGGCTTGTGAACTGAGCTTGTGATTATCCCATAGAATCCATCTGAGAACTTCGCGGCGCGCCGCCGGATCATCGCCGGTCAGCTTGCCCGAAAGATGAACCGCGTAATCTTGAATCGCGCCCGATTGGGTGAGCGTGTAACCGTGTTCAGTGTCGATCAGGACAGGCACTTCGCCCATCGCGTTGATGGCGCGAAATTCGGGCGTGCGGGTTTCGCCGCCGAAGAAATCGACAAAGACCGGCTGCCAGGTGAGGCACGCCAGCTCCAGCGTCAGCGCCGCCTTATAGGCATTGCCGCTTTCCCCGAAGCAGTAGAGTTTCACTGTCATGCGTCTCTCCCAGATCAGCGGTTGGGAAGCGGGGGGGTTCACACCCCCCGCACCCCCCGTGGAGTATTTTTACAAAGAAGAAGGTGCCCCATAACGCTTTGTTAAGGTTAACCGCCTAGCCTCAATCCTGCGGTACAGGCTGGAGAGCCGATGACCGCCAAAGGAGAAGACATCCTGCCACGGGCTGCACGGTTAGCTGATCAAGATAGTGATCCCGAAGCCGCGCGGTTGGTGCGCAGGGTGTCTCATCTTCTTCTTTGTACAAATACTCAAAAATCCTTTCTCTCCAGCCCGCGGGGCGTTGCGGGATTATTTCTTCCGATTTTCAAGGTCTGAATTGAACAGCCGGATGCGATGGCCGAAATTGTCTTCATCCACCACGCTTTTCCAGTTCTCAAACAGAAACGACAGGAATTCGCCCTCATCCAGGCCGGTGTCGCGCGCCAGGCTGCGTAGCTTGCGGTAGCCGTCTTCGCTCATGGCGATATTGGGGCGGCGGGTCAGGCGCAGGCGTTTGGGCATGTGGTCCCTCTCAGAACTGATCGGCGGCCAGACCCATGACCGGATCGGCACCGGACTGGATGCGCGCCAGATGCATTGCCGTCGCGGGCAGGCGGCGGGCCATGTAGTAGCGTGCTGTGGCCAGTTTGGCCTGATGGAAATCGGGATCGGATGTGCCATTTGCAAGGGCATCCAGCGATGCGCGGCCCATGCGGGCCCACATCAGCCCCAGGCAGACATGGCCTAACATGTGCATGAAATCGTAAGATCCCGACAGCGCCGCATTGGGGTTCTTCATACCCTCGGCCATGAAGAACATGCCCGCGCTTTGCAATTCCTTTGAAGCTTGCTTGAGCGGGGTGAGCAGCGGCTCCATCCCCTCAACCTCGGCATTTTCCTTGATAAAGCCCTTCACCATGTCGAAAAACGCCATCACATGCTTGCCGCCATCCTGCCCCAGCTTGCGCCCGACAAGGTCCAGCGCCTGCACGCCATTGGCCCCTTCATAGATCATCGCAATCCGGGCATCGCGGGTGAACTGGCTCATGCCATGTTCTTCGATATAGCCGTGGCCGCCATAGATCTGCTGCGCCAGCACTGTCATGTCGTAGCCCTGATCGGTCAGGAAGCCCTTGATGACAGGGGTCAGCAGCGAGATCATGCCATCGGCCGCCTCGTCCTGGCCGCGATGGGCCTGGTCGATCAGCGTGGCCCCCCAGAGAACAAAGGCGCGCCCGCCTTCGACAAAGCTTTTCTGATCCATCAGCGACCGGCGGATATCGGGATGCACGATCAGCGGATCGGCCGGGCCTTCGGGGTTCTCGATGCCGGTGACGGCGCGGCCCTGTAGCCGTTCGCGCGCATAGCTCAGCGCGTTCTGATAGGCCACTTCGGCCTGCGCCAGGCCTTGAATGCCAACCCCGATGCGGGCCTCGTTCATCATCGTGAACATGGCGCGCATGCCTTTATGTTCTTCGCCAAGCAACCAGCCGGTCGCGCCGTCATAATTCATCACGCAGGTGGAATTGCCGTGAATGCCCATCTTTTCTTCGATCGAGCCGCAGGTGACAGCGTTGCGCGCCCCGAGGCTGCCATCGTCATTGACCAGAAATTTCGGCACGATGAAAAGCGACACGCCCTTGATGCCTTCGGGTCCGCCGGGGATCTTGGCCAGCACCAGATGGATGATGTTTTCGGCCATGTCATGTTCGCCCGACGAGATGAAGATCTTTTCGCCGGTTATCTTATAGCTGCCATCGCCCTGCGGTTCGGCCTTGCTGCGCATCAGGCCCAGATCGGTGCCGCAATGCGATTCCGTCAGGTTCATGGTGCCGGTCCAGTTGCAGCTGATCATGTCGGGCAGGTATCTGGCCTTCTGTTCATCGGTGCCATGGGCCAGAATGGCCGCTGCCGCGCCATGCGTCAGGCCATGATACATCGCGAAGGCCTGATTGGCGGAGGATAGCATCTCGGTCAGGGCCAGCCCCATCACATAGGGCAGGTTCTGGCCGCCATATTCCTCGGGCATGTCGAGGCCGGTCCAGCCGCCTTCCTTGATTTGCTCAAAGGCCGCACCGAAGCCTTTCGGCGTGCGCACGACGCCGTTTTCCAGCCGGCAGCCTTCGGTGTCGCCGACAATATTGAGCGGTGCCAGAACAGTGTTGGCGATCTTGGCGGCTTCATTGAGGATGGCCGAGGTAAAACCGGGCTCCAGATCGCAATAGCCGGGAATATCGCGGTCCTGCACTTTCAGCACATCATGCAGGACATAGGCCATGTCTTTGGTGGGGGCGGAATAGCTTGGCATCATGCGCTCCTTGAGGGCGGTAAGGGGTCAGGAAGAGGTGTCGCGCCGGGCGACATCGGACAGCATTTCGCGCACAAGCCCCATCTGGGACCGCATGTCGGAAATGGCTGCATCCAGGTCTTCGCGGCGCTTCTCCAGATCTTCGAGCCGCGATTGAGCCACCTCCAATGTGCGCTTGAGCTGCGTCTCCTGCTGATCGCCAACGTGGTAGAGTTCCAGCAATTGCCGGATCTCCTCCAGCGAGAAACCAAAGCGTTTGCCGCGCAGGATCAGTTTCAGCCGGGCCCGGTCGCGCCGGGTAAAGAGGCGTTTTTGCCCGTCGCGGATCGGAAACAGCAATTCCTTCGATTCGTAAAACCGCAAGGTGCGCGGCGTCACGTCAAACGCGTCGCACATCTGGCGGATGGTCATGGTTTCGGGGTCCATGAGATCACCTATCGCATCATACATTGCTTATATGCCCCTGATCTGTGGCGTCGGGGACATGTCTACAAGATGAGGTTACGTTGACGTAACCGAAACGTCGCGTCACTTCGCCGGGCGACGCGACGTAAGCTATTTTCCGCGCATATTGTTACAATTTCGGGGTGATGTTCACGGTTTTTGCGCATCCCAGACCACATTTCGCAGGTTCTCAAGCTCGTCGATCACCTCATCGAGTTCCAGCCGGCGGGTCTTCAGCTCGTCCAATTGCCGGTCGGCCATGGCGATCCAGGTCTGTTGCTGCAGGCGGCCTTCGGGGTCGGAATCATACATTTCCAGCCATTGCCGGATCTCCTCCAGCGCAAAGCCAAAGCGGCGCCCGCGCAGGATCAGGGTCATGCGCGCAACTTCACGTGGGCCATAGGTCCGGGCGCGGCCGTCGCGCTCCGGGGCCAGCAATTCGATATATTCGTAGTGACGCAGGGTGCGCGGGGTCACGTTGAACCGGGCGCACATTGCCTTGAAATTCAGTTGTTTGTCATCCATGCCACTCGCGGCCTTCCGGTTTTTTCCCTGATAGTGACTGTGCCAAAGGCTTGCAGGGAATGCAAAACCATGGTCCCTACTGGGGCACTTGCAAAGGGATCGGGATTTCGAAGATGACGCTGGAAGCCGGAGAAAAGGCACGTATCGCCAAGCAATTCATCGAGGCGATTCCGTTTTCCAACGCGCTGGGGATGAGCCTTGATGATATCGGCGATGGCTATGCTGTGATTTCCATGCCCTGGTCGGATGATCTGATCGGCGACCCGCATACAGGCGTCATCCATGGCGGCGCGGTGTCGGCGTTGATGGATACCTGCGGCGGTGCCGCCGTCATGAGCCACCCGGAGGCACCGGCAGGCACCGCCACAATCGACCTGCGCATTGATTATATGCGGCCCGCAACCCCCGGTCAGCGCATTCTGGCGCGCGCGGAATGCTACAATATCACCCGGTCGGTCGGGTTCGTGCGGGCCAGCGCCTGGGACGAGGACAGTGCCCGACCAGTGGCGACAGCGGCCGGGGCCTTTACGGTCGATCGCCCGAAAGGTGCCAAGCCATGAGCCGCAGCAGGCCCGAACCCGTTCAGGTGGTCAAGGAACGCCGCGACAATGCGCTGAAGGCCCTGGTCGAGGGCATGCCCTATGCGCGATTCATGGGCATCAGTTTCGACCGCCGCGGCGATGAGCTGACCGCCGTGATGGCCTATGATGAAAAGCTGATCGGCAATCCGTTTTTGCCGGCCCTGCATGGCGGTGCGATCGCGTCCTTTCTTGAGGTCGGGGCCATTGTGCAGCTCGGGTGGCAATTCTTGTGGGATGAGATCGAACAGGGCCGCCGCACGCCCGAGGATCTGACCTCGCAAACCATGCCGCGCCTGCCCAAGACGATTGATTTCACCGTTGATTATCTGCGCGCGGGCCTGCCGCGTGATTGCTATGCGCGGGCGCGGGTGAACCGGTCGGGGCGGCGCTATGCCTCGGTCCATGTCGAGGCGTGGCAGGACAATCGCGCAAGGCTGTTTGCGCAGGCGACCGGGCATTTCCTGATGCCGCAGCCCGCCCCCGTGACCGATGGCTGACGGCGCCGGCGCGCTGACCCATCGCAGGGTTCTGACCATTGCGCTGCCGATCATGGTGTCAAACATCACCGTGCCGCTTCTGGGGCTGGTCGATACCGGCGTTGTCGGCCAGATGGGGCAGGCGGCCCCAATCGGCGCGGTCGGGCTTGGCGCGGTTGTTCTCAGCGCGGTTTACTGGATTTTCGGGTTTTTGCGGATGGGCACCACGGGCCTGACCGCACAGGCTGTGGGGGCCGGTGACCAGGGCGAGGTGGCGGCCCTGCTGACCCGCGCATTGATGATCGGATTTGCTGGCGGGCTGTTGCTGATTGCGCTGCAGATGCCGATGATCAACGCGGCCCTGGGGCTGGCCGAAGGCTCGGATGAGGTGGAGGGGCTGGCGCGGCAATATCTTGGTATCCGGATCTGGTCGGCACCTGCGGCCATCGCGCTTTTCGGCGTCAATGGCTGGCTGATCGCGCGCGAACGCACCGGCGCGTTGTTGCTGCTGCAGATCTGGATGAACGGGCTGAATATTTTGCTCGATCTGGTCTTTGTGTTGCAGCTTGGATGGGGTGTGGGCGGCGTGGCCTGGGCCACATTCATCGCGGAATGGAGCGGGCTGGGGTTCGGGCTCTGGCTCTGCCGCGGGGCGTTTCAGGTGCCCGATTGGCGCGATTGGGACCGGGTTTTTGACCGCGCCCGCCTGAGTCACATGGCGATGGTCAATTCCGATATCATGATCCGCTCGGTGCTGCTGACGGGCGGCTTCGCGACCTTCATGTTCATCGGGGCGCGGTTTGGCGATGTGGCGCTGGCGGCCAATCAGATCCTGATCCTGTTTCTGGAAGTCGCGGCCTTTGCGCTGGATGGTTTTGCGCTGGCCGCCGAGGCGCTGGTGGGCCAGGCGATGGGCGCGCGTTCGCGGACGCATCTGCGCCAGAGCGCGATCATGACCAGCCTCTGGGGTGTGGTGATCTGCGCCGGGCTGACGCTTGGCTTTGCGCTGACGGGGGCTTGGATCATCGACATCATGACCACCGCGCCCGAAGTGCGGGAGGCGGCGCGCAGCTATCTGTTCTGGGTGGCGCTGGCCCCGATTTTGGGGGCCCCGTCCTGGATGCTGGACGGCATCTTCATCGGGGCCACCCGCAGCCGCGACATGCGCAACATGATGATCCTGAGCTTCGCGGGCTATGTGCTGGCGCTGGTATTGCTGGTGCCGCGTTTCGAAAATCACGGGCTATGGGCGGCCATGATGGTGTTTCTGGTGCTGCGCGGGGTCACGCTTGGGGCGCGGTATCCGGCGCTGGAACGGGCTGCCGCC